>NZ_BAAANN010000016.1:0-196871 GCF_039529815.1 Amycolatopsis minnesotensis
CATCGACGGCTGGAACACCCGCTGCCACCCGTTCACCTGGACCAAGACCGCCGATCAGATCCTGCCCCACGCCACCCGTCAACGAACCTCAGACGCGCGACACTAGGAGCCGTCGCGCAGTGAGTGGATCATGCTCTGCAGGATCCGGAACGCGCCGGACCGCTCGGTCTCGGTCATGCCTGCCAGCATTCGAATCTCGACGGACCTGACCGCTGCGGTCGCCTTCTCCAGCTTCCGTCGGCCGCGAGGGGTGAGCCGCGTGGGAAGGACCTTCCCGACGGGTGCCTCGGCGGGCCTGGTCACGTGGCCCTCCCGTTCCAGGGTCTGGAGCAGCACGTTCATTGTCTGCCGGGTCACGAACGCGCCCCGTGCGAGTTCGGAGTTCGACAAGCCCGGTCGTTGGGCCAGCAGTTCGAGGCAGGAGTAGTGCGTCACGCTCATCCCGAGCGGCCGCAGCACCTCCTCCATGGCTGCGCGCAGCGTGCTCGACGCCTCTTTCAGCAGATAGCCCAGTGACGTCTCCAGGTCGACACCCACACCGTCTTGACTCATGTCAGTATTCTGACATACATTGATTCGTGTCAGAAAGCTGACACGAGCAGAAGGAGCATCACCTTGCCCGCCACCGGCCCCGACTTCATTTCGCTGCAAGCGCGTGACCTCGACGCTTCGCAGGCGTTCTACGAGCAGTACCTCGGCCTCGTCCGCTCGTCGGCCGGACCGCCGCACGCCGTCGTCTTCGAGACGAAGCCGATCGCCTTCGCGGTCCGCGAAGTCCTTCCCGGCACTGCTCTCGGCTCCGTCGCCCAGCCCGGCATCGGTGTCGCGATCTGGCTCCACGCCACGGATGTCCAGGCCATTCACGATGCTCTCGTGGCCGACGGCCACACCATCGTCTCCGCGCCGATCGACGGCCCCTTCGGCAGGACGTTCACCTTCGCCGACCCCGACGGCTACCAGGTCACGCTCCACGACCGTGCCTGAGGCGAGCACCCCGGTTTTCGGACCGTGACCCGAATCGCCTCGTTCGGCACGAGCCGGCAATCCCGGCTCGTGCCGTCCCTTCTCCCGGTCAGTGCGGGAGTCGCGCGATCATTTCGCCGATCCGGAGTTTTTGGCTTGGAAGCGCGCCTTCTTCTGGCGATTCCCGCACGTGTTCATGTCACACCATTTTCGGGTGCGACTTTGGCTGGTGTCGAAGAAGGCGGCTTGGCAGGTCGGCGATGCGCACAGGGCCAGTTTTCCGTCTCGTTCGCCCGAGATGATGCTGATCGCGTCGGCGGCGATCACGCTGAGGGCATCTTCCACGCGGGAAGCCGAGCTGAGCTGCCATCGCCGCTTGCCTTCGGGTGTCAGGATGGCCGCGGCCCGACCCTGGGCGCTGCGGTCATTGATGACTTGGACGGCAGGTGCGGGGAGAGCGTCCTGGATCGCGGCCGCCGTCGCGGCGGCGTGAATCGATTCCCTCAGTCCCCGGGCGAGGTCGAGCTGCGCGGCGGTGCAGGAGTCAACGGCGAGGCCACTCACTGCCAGCCAGTCGGCGAATCGGCGCGGCGTGGGAATGCGCTCCAGGGCGTCGCCACGACGCTCCGTCAGAGTCGCCGTGAAGCTGGTCGCCAGCACGCTACCGAGGCGAAAGTCGGGGAACTCGGCGCGCATGGAACCACCTTAGCAGGTTGCCCGTGAGTGTGACGGCCTGCTAGAACCGTCTAAGCCGGTTCGCAAGGCCGGTTCAACGATGGCCAGGAGGTCCCATGTCCCGTTCAACGAGCGACGTGCGAGCATTCGAAGCCCGCGCGACCGACGCTGACCTCGACGATCTGCGCGCGCGACTGGCCGCGGCACGGCTACCGGAGGCCGAGACGGTCCACCGCGCCGCGCCCGGCCGTCGCCGATGGGACCAGGGCGTTCCCCTCGCCGACCTCGTCGATGTCGTGAACTACTGGCGCACCGGGTACGACTGGCGGTCGTTCGAAGAGCGCCTCAACCGGATCGGCCAGTTCCGCACGACCATCGACGATCTGGGAATCCACTTCCTGCACCGCCGATCCGCGCGCGCGGATGCCACTCCGCTGATCCTGACGCACGGCTGGCCGGACAGCATTGCCCGGTTCATCGATGTAGTAGACGAACTGGCAGATCCGAAAGACGCGGACGCGCCGGCGTTCCACGTCGTGGTGCCGTCGCTGCCGGGCTTCGGCTACAGCGACAAGCCGGCCACCACCGGGTGGGGAACCGAAAAGATCGCGGCCGCATGGGTGGAGCTGATGGGGAGGCTCGGCTACGGCAAGTTCGCCGCCCACGGCGGCGACTGGGGAGGCAACATCACCACGATTCTCGGCGGCAGGTTCCCGGCGCACGTCCTCGGCATCCACACGACGTTCGCGGAGCCGCCGCCCGGGTTGCCAACGGACGGGCTGACGGCGGTGGAGCGCGAGTGGGCCGGGGAAACCCGCGATTTCTGGCGCCACCGCGCGGCGTACGCGAAGCAGCAGGCGACCCGGCCGCAGACCATCGGCTATTCGCTCGTCGACTCACCGGTCGGGCTGCTCGCCTGGATCCTGGACAAGTTCGCCGAGTGGTCGGACACCGACGACAGCCCGTTCGAGACGATTTCCCGGGACCGCGTTCTCGACGACGTCACCCTGTACTGGCTGACGCGGACCGGCGCTTCGGCGGCCCGCATCTACTACGAAAGCCACAACTCGCTGGACCCCGAACTCCGGGTCGACGTCCCGTCCGCACTCACCATGTACCCCCGCGACGTCGAGAAGTGCCCGCGCCCCTTGGCACAGGAGCGGTACCGGCAGCTCGTCCGATGGCGGACCCCCGAGAGCGGAGGACATTTCCCGTCGCTGGAGATGCCAGGTTACTTCGTCCAGGATCTGCGGGAGGGCCTCGCGGCCGTGCTGGCCGCCCATCGGTGACCGCGACTGGCCAGCGGTGGCCACGGCGCTGGTGCCACACTCGCGTGATGCCAGCAGGACGAGCGAAATCGGTCATCGTGCCCGATGTGGTGGGCCTGCCGGTGACCGTGGCGCGCCAGGTCGCCGCCGAGGCCGGTGTCGCGCTCGCCCAGCCCGATCCGGACGGCCCGCCGCTCGGCGCGCTCACCTGGCCGGGGGTGTGGGTCATCGACGAGCAGGCTCCCGCTCCGGGCGCGCGCGTGCGGCGGTGGGACAGCGTCGTGGTCCGCTTCCACGAGGAGGGCGGGGGCAGCGCGGGCGTTCGCGAGCCGCGGCGTCCTCTCCCCGAGCCGCGGGCGGCTTCGGCCGCGAAGGACCCGGAAGACGACTGAGGGGTGCGGGCTGGAAAGCCCGCACCCCTCTTCGAGTGTCCTAACGGGACGATCAGGCCGTGACGGCCGCACCGCCACCGGCGGCGTCCGCGGCGAGCTGGATGTCCTTGCCCTTGAGGTCGATCCCCGGAGTCACCTTCTTGTTGCGGCGGTTGCGCTTCTCCAGGTACTTCGCGAGCGCCGTCAGCAGCAGGCACATCGCGATGTAGATCGCACCGATCACCAGCGTGATCGGCACCAGCGGGCGCCCGAACTCGGCGATGCCGCCGAGGTAGCGGGCGTAGCGCAGCAGTTCCTCGTAGGTGATGAGGAACCCGAGCGCGGTGTCCTTCAGCAGCACCACGAGCTGGCTGATGATCGTCGGCAGCATCGCGCGCAGTGCCTGCGGCAGCAGCACCAGGTTCATCGCCTGGGTCTTGCGCATGCCCAGCGCGTAGGCGGCCTCGCCCTGCCCGCGCGGCAGCGACAGGATCCCAGCGCGGAAGATCTCCGCGAGCACCGAGCCGTTGTACAGCGTCAGGCCGAGCACGACCGAGTAGAACGGCGCGCCGAGGCTGAGTCCGTAGTGGAACGCGAAGATCATCACGACCAGCGGGATCGCGCGGAAGAACTCGACGATGATCGTCGAGGGCACCCGGAAGATCGCCCGGTCGGACAGCCTGCCCACGGCGAAGACCGCACCGAACACGATGGCGAGCACGGCACCGGCCGCGAACGCCTTCAAGGTGTTCAGCAGCGCGCTGAGCAGGTCCTCCTGCACCACGGTGTACTGGATCCAGCTCCACATCTTGCCGTCGAACTGACCGGCGTCGATGAAGCGGTAGATCACGAACCCGATGAGCGCGGCCAGCACCAGCACGCCGAGGACGGCGAGGATGCGGTTGCGCGCGCGGGCCCTCGGCCCGGGGACGTCGAACAGGACTGAGCTCATCGGGCCACGCTCCAGCGCTTCTCGAGGCTGCGCTGCAGCAGCGTCATCGGGATCACCAGGATGATGAAGAACAGCGCGACCCAGAGCATCCCGACGAACACGTTGTAACCGCGCTCGGACAGGTACGACTGGATGGCGCCCGCTTCCACGACAGAGAAGCCCGCCGCGACCGTGGTGTTCTTCAGCAGCGCGATCATCGTGCTCACCATCGGCGGCACGACCGTGCGGCCCGCCTGCGGCAGCACGACGGTGCCGAGGATCTGGCCGAAGGTCAGCCCCAGCGCGCGGCCCGCTTCGGCCTGCCCGACCGGGACGGTGTTGATGCCCGATCGCAGTACCTCGCACACGAACGCCGCGGTGTAGAGGATCAGCGCGGTCACCGCCGCCGCGAAGAACGAGATCGAAACGATCTTCAGCAGCGGGAAGGCGAATGCGAAGAAGAAAAAGAGCAACGTCAGCGGCGTGTTGCGGAACAGCGTCACGTACGTGGTCGCCGCGGCGCGGAACACCGGCACCGGGCTCACCCGGAGCATCGCGAGGATCGTGCCCCAGATCAGTGAACCCACCGCGGCGAGCGCGAACAGCTCGACCGTGGTGAGAAAGCCCGGACCGTACAGGTCAAGGTTGTCGAATAAGACGTCCATCGTGTCCTCGGTGCCTGTCTGGAATCAGCCTGTCGGAAGTTCAGCCTGGCGGGATGCCCGGCGGGGAAGTGCTGGAACAGTTCGGGCGGCGGGGCAGCCGTGCCGCCCCGCCGCCCGAACCTCGGATCAGTACCGCTCGATGGTCGGCGGGGTCGCGGGCGACCCGGACTTGCCGAGGGTGTTGTCGTAGATCTGCTTCCAGGTGCCGTCCTTGATGGCGGCATCGAGGACGTCGTTCACCTTGTCGCGCAGCGCCTTGTCGTCCTTCGCGAGGCCGATGCCGTAGGGCTCCTTCGAGAACGGCTCGCCGACGAGCTTGAACTTGTCCTGCTCCTGGGCCGCGTAGCCCTTGAGGATCGCGTCGTCCGTGGTGAGCGCCTGCACCTCGCCCTGGTCGAGCTTGGCGATGCACTGCGAGTAGTTCTGGAGCTCCACGATGTTGCCGGGCTCGGTGAGGCCCTGCTCGCGCACGCGCTGGATCGGGGTCGACCCGGTGACCGAGCAGACCTTCTTGCCCTTCAGCGTGTCCTTGCCGGTGATGTCGGTGTTGTCCTTCTTCACCAGCAGGCCCTGGCCCGCCGTGTAGTACGGACCCGCGAAGCCGACCTGCTTCTTGCGGTTGTCGTTGATCGTGTAGGTGCCGACGTAGTAGGCCACGTCACCGTTGGCGATCGCCTGCTCGCGCCCTGCGGAGGGCACGGCCTTGTAGGTGATCTTGTCCTCGCCGAGGCCCAGCTTCGCGGCGACCAGCTTCGCGATCTCGATGTCGAACCCGGTGTACTTGTTCGTCGTCGGGTCCTTGTAGCCCAGCCCGGGCTGGTCTTCCTTGACACCGATGGTGATCTTGCCCTCGGCCTTGATCTTGGCGAAGGTCGGCGAGCCTGCGACGTCGACGCCCTGCACGGCCGTCTGCTGCGGTGCCTGGGCGCCCGAATCGGTGGGGCTGCCCTCCTTGCCGCAAGCGGTCAGCGCGAGCGCACCGGCCATCAGTCCCACCGCGAGGGTGCGGATCCTCATGTGAACTCTCCTGTTTCTTCGTCGGTGCGGCACCCCCTGGAGCGCCACGGACGGTCTTAGTGGGTCAGGATCTTGCCCAGGAAGTCCTTCGCGCGGTCGGACTTCGGCTTGGTGAAGAAGTCGTCCGGCGTGGCGTCCTCGACGATCTCGCCGTCGGACATGAACACGACGCGGTGCGCGGCGCGGCGGGCGAAGCCCATCTCGTGGGTGACCACGAGCATGGTCATGCCGTCCTTCGCCAGCCCGGTCATCACGTCGAGCACCTCCTGGACCATCTCCGGGTCCAGTGCCGAGGTCGGCTCGTCGAACAGCATCACCTTGGGCCGCATCGCGAGCGCGCGGGCGATCGCCACGCGCTGCTGCTGGCCGCCGGAGAGCTGGGCGGGGTACTTGTCGGCCTGGTTGGAGATGCCGACCCGGTCGAGCAGTTCCATCGCGGTCTTGCGGGCCTCGTCCTGTTTGGCCTTGCGGACCTTGATCGGCGCGAGCATCACGTTGTCCACGATGGTCTTGTGCGCGAAGAGGTTGAACGACTGGAAGACCATCCCGACGTCGGCGCGCAGCGCCGCGAGCGCCTTGCCCTCGGCGGGCAGCGGCTCACCGTCCACCGCGATCTCACCGGAGTTGATCGGCTCCAGCCGGTTGATCGCCCGGCAGAGCGTGGACTTCCCGGAGCCCGACGGGCCCAGTACCACGACCACCTGGCCGCGGGGCACCTCGAGGTTGATCTCCTTCAGGACGTGCAGTTCGCCGAAGAACTTGTTCACGGCGGTCGCCCTGATCATCGGCGGCGCCGTCGGCGCGGCGGTCATCTGGCCTCCACGAGCGTATGCATGACGAAGTTGTGCGAGTGAGCGAGCAATGTGATGGCGGAAACCTACTCCCGCCGAACACTTTGTAAAGCCCGCTTGAGCAATACTTAGGGTCTCAACTCTGTCACACGTCTCACCAGGCCTTGCAATGGACACGAAGGGGACACGGGTGCGCGTACTTCTCGTCGAGGACGACGACCGCGTCGCGGACGCCCTGCTACCGGCGCTCACGCGGCGGGGGCTGGCCGTCAGCAGGCTCGCCTGCGGGGCCGGTGTACTCGATCGGGTGGAAGAGGTCGACGTCGTGCTCCTCGACCTCGGGCTGCCGGATGTCGACGGCTTCTGGCTGTGCCGCCAGATCCGCGAGCACAGCGACGTCGCGATCATCGTGGTCTCGGCGCGCGGGGAGGTCGACGACCG
Source organism: Amycolatopsis minnesotensis (assembly GCF_039529815.1). Classification (NCBI taxonomy): domain Bacteria; kingdom Bacillati; phylum Actinomycetota; class Actinomycetes; order Pseudonocardiales; family Pseudonocardiaceae; genus Amycolatopsis; species Amycolatopsis minnesotensis. The sequence goes on from NZ_BAAANN010000016.1 coordinate 7,123, forward strand.
GATTCTCGGCCTCCGCGCGGGCGCCGACGACTACATGGTCAAGCCCTACGACGTCGACGAGCTGGTGGCGAGGGTGCAGGCGGTGCGACGGCGCCAGGGCGACCACCAGCCGAAGCCGCCGGAGCGCGCGGGCGTGGTCGAGCTCTCCGACGTGCGCGTCGATCTCGACCGGCACGAGGTGACCGTCGGTGGCGAACCGGTCGCGCTTTCCCGCAAGGAGTTCGGCGTGCTCGCGCTCGTCGCCGCGGCCAAGGGAGCGGTGCGCACCCGCGAGCAGATCCTCACCGAGGTGTGGGGGCACAGTGGCGCCGCGGAGAGCCGCTCGCTCGACGTCCACGTCGCGACGCTGCGGACCAAGCTCGGCCGCCCCGCGCTGGTGGAGACGGTGCGCGGGGTCGGCTACCGCCTCGCCGCCGGGCAGGACGGGGCGTAGCGGGTGCGCGTCCAGCTCCAGGCCATCGTGCTGTCCCTGGTGGTCGTGCTGGTGCTCGGGCTCGGCGTGCCGCTCGCGCTGAGCGTGGCCGCGAGCAGCCAGCAGCGGCTGTTCCTCGACCGGCTGACCGACACGAGCCGGTTCGCCTCGCTCGCCCAGCGCCCGCTGCTAGACAACCGCCCGGAACTGCTCGAATCGGAGCTGCGGCGCTACACCGACGTCTACGGCGTGCCGGTCGAGGTCCTCGACCAGGAGGGCAAGCCGTTCGTCGGGGCAGGCGACGTGGACGAGCGGGACCCGGCGATCCTGCCGCTGCTGCAGGCCGCGCTCGCGGGACGGCGGTCGGAACCGGGGTCCGTGCTGCTGCCGTGGGACGACGGCCCGCTCGTGCTCGCCGAGCCGATCCTGATCGACGGCGAGGTGCGCGGCGCGGTGCTCAGCGTGTCGCCGACCGGGTCCGCGCGCTCGGACGTGCTGCGGTGGTGGCTGCTGATCGCGGCGGGCAGCCTGCTCTCGTTCGGGCTGGCGCTGCTCGGCGCACTGCCGGTGGTGCGGTGGATCCTGCGCCCCGTACACCGGCTCGACGACGCCACGGGCGAACTCGTGTCCGCCGTGGTGAGCGGCCGCGAGGTGGCGCGGGTCGGCGACGAGCACGGCCCGCCGGAGCTGCGCCAGCTCGGGCGGTCGTTCGACCGGATGGCCGCCAGCGTCGGCACGGCGCTCGCCGCGCAGCGCGCCTTCGTCGCCGATGCTTCGCACCAGCTGCGAAACCCGCTCACCGCGCTCACCCTCCGATTGACCAATTTGGACGGTCACGTCGACGAGGCGGCGGACGAGCACCGGCGTGCCGCGGCCGGCGACGCCGAACGGCTCAACCAGATCCTCGACGGGCTGCTTTCCATGGCGCGCGCGGAATCCTCGGCCGGCGAGCTGGTGCCGGTGGACATCGACCTCGCGGTGGCCGAACGCGTGGAGGACTGGCAGGTCGTCGCCGCGGCGAGGGGGGTCGGGCTCGTGCTCCACGAGGCGGAGACCGGGGCGCGGGTGCAGGTCCCGCCGCGCGGTGTCGAGGTGGTGCTCGACGCGCTGCTCGACAACGCGATCAAGTTCTCCGCGCGGGAAACCGAGGTGGAGGTGTCCGTGCGGCGCGTGGGAGAGCTGGTGGAACTCGCGGTGCGCGACCACGGGCCCGGCCTGCGGCCAGAGGAACTGGAGCGCGCGACCGACCGGTTCTGGCGCAGCACCGCGCACCAGAACGTGCCGGGATCGGGTCTCGGGCTCGCGATCGTCACCGAGATCGCCCGCAACGGCGGCGGTGACCTGCGGCTCGCGCTGCCGGACGGGGGCGGTCTCGAAGTGATCGTCACGCTCGCGGTCGCCGAAGGCAGCAATCGCGCGTGAACCCGGCGCCGCGCTTGCCCCGCGCGGTGATCACGTCTTCTGGGCCCGGTAGTACCGAAGCGCGCCGGGGTGCAGTGCCAGCGGGGACGTCTCGATCGCGGACCGGACGTCGATCGACAGCGCCGCCCTGTTCACCTTCGCGAGCTCGCCCTGCGCCGCGAACAGGCCCTGCACCAGTGCTTCGGCCAGGTCGTCCGGCATCGAAGAGGGGACCATCAGGTAGTTGGGCACGGCGAGGGTGACCACCGGGCCGCCGGCGGTCTGGTAGGTCGAGGCCGGGATCGTCGCGGTGCGGTAGACCGGGTTGATGCGCCGCATCTCCGGCATCAGCCCACCGATGTCGACCAGCCGCAGCGGCGTGCGCTGCGCGACCGCCGTGATCGCGTTGGTCGGGAGCCCGCCGGACCAGAAGAACGCGTCGATGTCGCCGCGCTGCAACGCGGTGAGCGACGGGTCGAGGCCCAGATCCGAGGTGGTCAGCGCGCCGGGACCGGTGAGCCCCGCGGTGCGCAGGAGCTGTTTCGCGATCACCGCGACCCCTGAATCCGGTGCCCCGATCGACACCCGGTGGCCGCGCAGCATCGCCAGCGAGGTGATCGGCGAATCGGCGCGCACGACCACGTGCAGGTAGTCGTCGTAGATCCGGGCGAGCGCCTTGAGATCGCCGTTCGGCGGCGCGGTGATCGCGGCGACGTCGGCGGCGCTGAACGCGACGTCGGCCGTCCCCGCGCGCAGCCGGGCGAGGTTGTCGGGGGAGCCGCGGGTCTCCAGCACGCCGGGGCGCGCGATGCCGAGCTGGCCGCCCCACTGCGTGGCGAGCCGCTGGGAGAGCTGGTAGTACACGCCGCCGGTGTTGCCGGCCGCGATCCGCAGGTTCAGCCCGCGGAACTCGGGCGAGCACCCGGCGACGGACACGCCGAGGCCCAGTACCGCGAGTAGGACCGCCAGCACCTTGCGCACAGGGGAATGGTGCCAGAAAACCGCCCTCCGGTGGCCCGTGCACGGCCTCTGATCAGGTGCCGGATCCGGAGGCTTACCCTGAAGGGTGCCTACGAAGCACGCCCGAGGGAGACCCGTGACCCGCAGCTACCAGATCCGCACGCGGCCATCTCTCGCAAACTCGAAGACGCCCTTCGCCCGCCACCGCCGCGAGTTCGCGGCGTGGAACTGGCCGTCCGGTACAAACCTGCGGAGACCGACGCCCCGGTGGGCGGTGACCACTACGACTGGTTCGTGCTCCCCGACGGGACGTTGCACATCACCGTTGTCGATGCCGTCGGTCACGGGGTCACCTCCACCCGCAACGCGCTCAACGTCACCCACACCATCCGCACCCTGGCGCTGGAGGGCTACCCGATCGAGGAGTTGATCTCCCGTGCCGCCACCATCATCGGCTCGACCCGGCCCGGCGATGTCGCGACCGTGCTGCTGGCCCGCGTCGACCGTGTGGCTCAGCCTTGTACCTCGCCAGCGGAAGCCATCCTCCCGTACTGCTCGTTCCCACGGCGGGCCCGGTGCGCTATCTCCCGACACCGGGGAGGGGTATCGGATTCCCTGCTCCGGGCAGTATCGGTGTCCGCCGGGAACGTCTGGCGCCAGGGGACCTGGTCTTGCTCTACACCGACGGACTGACCGAAAGCCGGAAAGACTTCACCGAGGGCGAAGACCGGCTGCGCCACATCGTCAGCGGCGTTCGCGCTCTGCCGACCGCCGACATCCCGGCCACGATCGCCGAACGGATGCACGACATCGTCCTCCACACCGACGACACCGTGCTCTTGGCCATACGACTTCGCCACGACACCGACGACGACACAGCCCAGCATGCGCGCCCAACCAGTCCGCGACACCAGCGAACGTGAACAGGGGATGCCTGAACATGCGTGAGCACGACTCCGAGGACCGTCGTGTGGTTCGGCAGCTCGACGACACCACTGCTGCGTCGGCGCATCTCTCCGACGCACTGGCCCAGGACGAGGACCTCGAAATCGTGCTGCGCCGGATCTGCGGGCAGGCCAAGTCCGTCGTTCCGGAGACCACCCTGGTCAGCATCACCGTGCTGCACGACACTGTCCCGGCGACTACCGCGGTTACCGACGACGCGGCAAGGGACATCGACGACGCCCAACACCGGACTGGGCAGGGACCCTGCCTGGAGGCCGCAGGGAACTCACCAGGTCGTACGCGCGGGCTGGGCCACGTCACGACGGCGATGGCCAGACCTCATCGCCGCGATCCGTGGTCTCGGCGTCGCCAGCTATCTTTCCGCGCCTTTGTTCCTCGACACCGAATACCACGGATCGTTGAACCTCTACAGCGACCGGCCCAACGCCTACGATCGGCTCGACGCCGCGCTGCTCGAACTGTTCACCACCGCGGCCGAAGCAGCCATCCGGAGAGCACGGCGTTACGCCGCCGCCCGCCTTTCCCAGTCAGTGACCCTGTTCTGCGACGTGCCGATTCGGTCAGCGGGGACACCCTGCCTGACTCACCACAAGGAGCCGAGACTGCGGACTCCGTGCTCGAACAGCTGGACACCATGGCCGCGCTCGCTCGATGGGTTCACCGTTCGGTACCGGACGATCCACCGCGCGCTCATGGCTGGAGCCGAGCCGGCGGAAGTCGCGCGCGCCGCAGGCTGCACTGTCGCCGAAGCCCATCTCCGATGGCACACCTGGGCAGACGCCCAACTGCACGCCACACCGGCCCCGACCACAACCACCGGGACGTTTGCCCTCGCGCACTATCTGCGCGTCCACGAACTCTTCGCCACCGCGATCACCTGACGCGAAACCATCCATGCCAGCACAAGTCGGCACTCCAGAAACGAACCGGAAGTCTGTGCCGATCGCAAATAGCGGCACCCAGACCCCGTGTTGCCGCGATGCTCGCCCGGACCCCGCGGGCATCGTCGATTCATCCACACGATCGCCGTGGCACCATCCCCGAATCACAGTCAGCCGCGCCGCCTAGCTCAGCTTTGCCGATTCGGGACCACGCTCAGATGCGCGGCGCGCCCGCCGCCGACTCGGTCGAGGACGAGTTCGGCCCACACTGTTTTGTGGTGGGCGTGGCACTGGACACCCCACGCCGCGGCGAGCTGGTCGATCAAGACAAGTCCGCGTCCGCCGGTGCCATCCGGTGTCCGCTTCCGTGGTGGGTTCGGTGAGCCGTCGTCGACTTCGACCCGCAGGCGGCGCCCGCGTTGTCGCAAGCCAAGTCGGCAGGCGCGGGGCGTTTCGCCATGGCGGTGTGCGTTGCTGACCAGTTCGTCCGTCACCAGTATCGCGTCCTCGACCACCAGGTCGCCCCGGCCGGTCAGCATGCCGCGGACGAGATCTCTCACCGTCCGGTTGGGTGTTGCGTCCAAGTCGCACGTGATGTCCACCGGATCCGTGGCCTCGGCCTCGGGTTCAGCGGATCTGAGGCCCCCGTCCTGCGGTTGTAGTGACATGCCCGCCCTGCGCCTCACGTATGACAACTTTGAAACCGCTGGCCGTACCTTGAGATCGTGTACCCAGTACCCCGAGCTTGGCGAGGCTAAACCTCCGAATTCGCGGCTGCGGTGTGCCAAGCGGTAGAACGGCGCCCGCCTGGAGGTCATTGCGTGGTTGGATCGACTCTATGGCCGCGCTTCCGATCCGTGATTTCGCTGGCAACGCCCTGGTCGACTTCCGTCTCGTCACGGAAGAGGAGCTGGCGTGCCTGGCCGAGCATGGGCCCGTGCCCGCGTCGGTGGTGGTTGCCGTCCGTGCGAACGCAGTCCTGATGATGTTCGACAGCTGGCGGAAGCAGTGGGAGCTTCCCGGGGGAACGCGAGAGCCGGGTGAGAGCGCGCGGCAGACGGCGGTGCGGGAGTTGCGCGAGGAGACCGGGATTCACGCGGTGGATCTGAGCTGCGCTGCGGTGGCTGAGTTCGATCTCGTGAAGCCTGACCGCCGGGAGCTGCTCGCCGTCTATCAGATTCGCCTCCAGGCCGTGCCCAGGCTGATGGTGAACGACGAGGCCCTGGACTTCCGGTGGTGGCGGCCGTCGGAACCGGTGGACGAGAACATGAGCCCGCTGGACGCGGATATTGCCCGGCGCGTGGCCCCTTCGATCATCTGAAGGCGGCTGTTCGCCAGCGGTGTCGCTGACGGATTTCGCCTACGTATCACGGGGTTTGGGATCTGCTGATGCCCGACACTGGACCGTTACCTCGTAGCTGGCGTCGTCGAGTTCCAGGGTGAAGACGGATTCGAGGTCCGATGGTGACAGTCCGTCGACGTGCCAGGGGTACAGCGCTGGTGGCAGCGCGCTCGATGGAACGTCTGGCACAGACAGGTGCCATGCGCGGCCGTCGCGGAACTCGCGATCGCTTCGTGAACTCCGAGGACCGCGGCGAGCGTTGTAGTTGAATAACGCTGGAGTGCCGTGCTAGACCAGAAAAGCGACTGGTCGGTGTCTTCGGCGGGCACTGTCGTGAGGATCGCGGCTTCGGTGAGCAGCATCTTGCGCGGATGGTCGATCGGACAGGGCAGGTGAGGGATGTTGTCCTGGTTCGGTTCCGGTTCTCGTAGCACTGCCGGACTTCGGACCAACCGGATTCGCCTGGCGTCGCGGTCCACCGTGGTTGTTACTCGCAATGCCAAGGGGAACGTGCTGGGGGTCGAGGTCGGCGACGGTTGGGCCGACCTTTCCCGTGTTTCGCGAGAAAAAACTGCCATATCCGCCGTTCGGCAATCGGTGGCTGTGCGGGCTCATCGGACGACGAGGATACGCAAAAGATATCGGCCATGGTGTCCTCGAGTTCGGCAAGGCTCGTGTGGGCGCCGGTGTTGATGTGAGTGAGGACGAGCCTCATTGTCACAGCGACGCCGTCAGCGGACGACGGCCACGTTGGGTAGGTGCACACCCTGCTGCCGGCCGTGCCCTGGAGATCACGCGGGTTGGTGATTCACCGTCCCGTCAAAGTGTTCTTGACGGTGTTCTGGTATGAGCGCCCCGTCTGGCTCGCCCATTCGCGGTAGCGGGTGGTCAGGGGCGGTACCTCTGTGCGCTGCCGTCGAGCCACGATCGCTGCGGCCAACGGGGTGAACAGCCATATCAACCCGAGGACGAGATATACGCAGAGCATGAGAACAGCGGCGTACAAGATCACCATGAATTTGAGCATCCAGATCAGCAAGGTCCACGTCATCGTGAGCTTGCTGGCGATAGTCTTGGAGGCAGACCGCCCTAGCCCTTTTCCGTGCCGTGATCGGCCGCCGATCAAGTGTTGGCTGAACCGGAGTGGTCCTAGTCCAAATCCGATGCTGACTCGCATATGTATTCGCTCCTGGCGGGTTGGTCATGGGCAGTGGTTGATGTCGCTTTCGGCGGAGGCCACGACGATGTTCACTTTGGCCAGGCCGAGTGTGCTGACTTTGATGTGTATGGCGTTGACGGTGAGTCCGTTGTCGGGGTTGGTGAAGGGGATTTGTTCGTTGAGGATCAGTGAGACGGCGCCGAGGTTGACCGTGGTGTTGGGTGCGGGCTGGGTGGTGTGGCCGATGACGACGGTGTTGCCGACCTGGAGGAAGTCGATAGTGGTGGTGCCGGTGGATCCGGTGCAGGTCGTGGTGGAGGTGGAGCGGACGAGGCGCAGTGTGATCGCCGGGATGGTGGTGATGGTGACCGTGGTGTCGGCGACCGAAGCGGTCGCCGTGGAGGCGGCGGGGAACGCTGTCGTGGTCACGTTGGCGCAGAGAGCGTGGGCGGTCACCAGGCCGCTCAGCGTCGCCACGCACGGGTTCGGCGTGGTGGTGGAGGAGGGGGTCGAGATGGGGCCGGTGTCGGGGGTCGGTGGCACGGTGAGGAGGGGAAGGCCGAGCAGGCTGGCGGTGGCGGTGAGTCCGTAGGCCCGGCCGGTCAGGGTCTGCGCGGTGACCACTACCTGTTCGCTGCCGCACGGTGAGGTGGCCGCGCTGTTGCGGGCGTCGCCGCTGTAGACGGCTGTCCAGTTGTAGGTGCCCGCGGCGCCGGTGGTGATGGGGCCGGAGGCGGCGGTGGTGCCGCTGAGCGGGGTGGTTCTGGTGGCGATGGGGGTGGCGCAGGTGGTGTCGCCGGGGCCGAACAGGGCGAAGGCCACGGTCCCGGTGGGGGTGGCGCCGCCGGTCAGTTGTGCCGAGTCGGAGATGGTGCCGCCCGCGGGGACCGATCCCGACGGTGTGGTGGTGATGGTCGGGCTCGCCTTGCCGCTCGCGCCGGCGCAGGTGCTCACCTGGTTGGCGTCCATGGTCACCGCGCCGGTGTGCGCGTAGAGGCCGCCGGTGCCGCTGGCGCCGGCGTTGAAGGTGACGGAGGTGCCGGCCAGTACGTTGCCGGTGAAGGCGGTGCCGGTGCCGACGGTGGCGCTGGCACCGACCTGCCAGGTGATGTTGTTGTTATTGCACGGGGTGGCGCCGCCGGTCAGCACGACCGCGGCGTTGCTTCCGGTGGTCAGCGAGCTCGCGATCTGGAAGACCCAGGCGGCGTTGGGATTTCCTTGTGCGTCCAGGGTCAGGGTGCCGGTGAGCTGTGCTGAGGAGTTGAAGCAGTACACCGCGGGCGGCAGGGTCATCCCGCCGAGGTCCTGCCCGCTGAGGTTGGTGTCGCAGGGTTCTCCGGCGGCGTAGGTGATGGCCGTGCCGATATCGGCCTGGGCTTGGGCGGCGAGGGCGTCGGTGGTGTGGATGGTCCCGGTCACCGCGCCGGGCGGAAACCCGACCACCGCCGTCCCGGGGCTGACTCCCAGGTCACCGGTGACCACGGTCGGGCCGGTGTTGGTGACCGTGGCGGCACCCAGCACGGCGAAGTTCACCGCCGAGCCCAGTGGCGGGCTTGTCGCGGCCTGCGCGGGCGCCGGCACGGCGACAGCCAGCGCGGTGGCGAGGATGGTGGCACCGAACAGGACCCGGATGGTGCGAATTGTTCTCATGACGTCGGCTTTCTGAAGCTGTCCAAGGGAATCCCGCCGTGGGATCAGGCGGTGTGCTGTCCGGCGGCGGGGGCGCCAAGCACCCCGCGGCCCAGAGCGGCGATCGTGCCGGCCGCCGGGGGTGACGTCCGCTCGCGCCACACAAAAGACCCCGGTCGGGGCCACCGGGGTCTCGGGTAACACCCAGCACCATACTCGCTTCAACCAGCGCCTCCAGAGCGGAAACGGAAATTCAGCTAACGCTAACGTCACGAAAGGAATTCGTGGTAGAAATAAGGGGCCGGATAAGTGGTGGACACTGCTCGAAGATTTTTACCAGCCGGTTCAGGAATTATTTCAACCTGTGCGGTCTATTGATATCCGGTGAAATCACTGATCGGGGCTCTGGTGCACAGGGCGAGTTCGTACAGTCAAACCACGTCCAGCATGGACTCCGTGACTCAAGCCCTCGGTCGCACACGCGTTTTCGCGCCGTTTCCGTTTCGATGCAATGGGTCTAGTGGCGGGCGTGGTGGGAGAAAATGGCCTCCAAGTCCGCGGTGCCGTCGGCGACCGCGCGGGCGAGTTGGGACAGACGCTGGTTGTGGGCGCGGGCGTAGCCTCGCAGCGCGGTGAAAGCTGTCTCCATGTCGAGGTCGCTGCTCAGTGCGGAGAGCACCCCTTTGGCCTGTTCGATGATGACCCTGCTGTTGAGCGCGGTCTGGAGTTGTTCGGCGAGCAGGTCGGCGTCGTCGATGGCGCGCTGGTGCAGCATGCCGATGGTGGCGACGTCGGCCAGGGCCTGCCCCAGCCGGGTGCTGGTGTGGTCGATGCCGTTGCTCTCGGTCTTGAGCAGGGTCAGCACCCCGATGACCTGGCGGCGCAGGCGCATCGGTACCGCTTGCACCGCGTGGAATCCGCACTCGTGTGCGGCGGCGGTGAAACGTGGCCACCGAGCGGCGTCTACGGCCAGGTTCGTGCTGGCGCTCGGCTCTCCGGTGCGGATGCAGTCGATGCAGGGGCCGTCCTCGGTCTGTACCGCGAACACTTCCAGCAGTTCGGCCCGTTCGGAGGAGGCCGCGGCCATGCGCAGTCCGCCGTGCTGGTCGAGCAGGATCACCCCGGCAGCGGAGACGGTCAGCAGTTCGACGCACTGCCGGCACAGCATGTGCAGGAAGTCCAGGACGTCGAAGTCGTCGACCAGGGTGTCGGCCAGCGCCACGAAGGTGTCGGCCACACGCTGTTCGCGGCCGGCTGCGATGGTCTGCGCGGAGGGCGTGACCTGAGGCTCGTCGGACATTCTTGGTCAGTCTCCTGTCTCCAGTCGAAGGTGGTGGCCGATGATCTGCCGCGACACCTCGTCGAGGGGTGTCTGATGAGCGTAGGCGTGTGCTCGGATGCGCAGCAACGCGTCGTGCATGCTCAGGTTCAGTTGCACGGTGATGACGCCGGTGGCCTGATGGACCACGGCGTGGACGTCGGAAAGCCAGCCGATGTCCATCGGGTCCGGACCGCGCAGATCGTCGAGCACCGCGTGGGTCGCGATATCGGCCAGCGCCAGCGCGTCCCGCAGCTCCACCCGGCTCAGCGAGCCCGCGCTGCCGCGGTAGAAGTCGAGCGTGCCGACCCGCACCACGCCGACCTGTAAGGGAAACGAGAACACCGCCGCCACACCGGCGGCCCGCGCGGCGGGGGTGAAACCGAGCCAGCGAGCGTCGGTGGTGGCCAGGTCGGCGATCAGAACAGGCCCGCCAGAGTCGTGCGCCGCCAGCTTGGGCCCTTCGCCGACCGTGCGTTGCAGGTCGTCGAGTGCCAGGCTGACCTCGTCGGTGGCGTAGGCGACGGCTTGAGCTGTGCCGTCACCATTGCCCCGTACGGTCACCGCCGCACCGGAAACCGCGCACACCTCGACGCACAGCTCGCACACCCGCTTCAGCAGAGTGGTTGGGTCGCCGCCTCCGGATTCGAGCAGGACCAGCAGTTCGACGTGCCGGTTGGCGGTCACGAGGATCCTCCGTCCGCGGTGTGCGAGGTGGGCGGCCGCATCCTGGTGTGGACTGCCAGGCCCAGGGTTCCGTTACCGGGCCGGGAAGTCGGCAGTTGCTCGTCATCGCGGCTCTCCGGTTTCGGCACGGTCGCGCAGGGGTGCGCCGACGCTGTGCAGGTGTTGCAGGACGTAACCGTAGGACCGGAGAAGACCGCACTCGGTGTATTCGATGCCGTGCCGAACACAGAATTGCCGGACCAGTTTCTGGGCTGCGCGCAGGTTGTTTCGGGGCATGCTCGGGAACAGGTGGTGTTCGACTTGGTAATTGAGGCCGCCGAGGGCGAAGTCGACCAGTGGGCCACCGCGGACGTTACGGCTGCTGAGAACCTGCTTGCGCAGGAAGTCCGGTGCGGTGCCGTCGGTGTAGGTGGGCATGCCTTTATGCCCCGGCGCGAACGAGCAGCCCATGTACACGCCCCACAGCCCTTGGTGCACGGCGATGAACGCCAGCGCGAGAGGGGGTGACAAGACGAGGAAGACCGCGGCGAAGTACACGGTTGTGTGTGCCAGCAACAGGATCGCCTCGAGTCGGCGGGCTTTGACTTCGCCTTGCCAGACGGTGTGGAGGCTGGCCCAGTGCAGGTTCAGCCCTTCGAGCAGGAGCAGCGGGAAGAAGAGGAACGCCTGGTACTTGGCGGTGGAACGGACGAACCATTTCCTGCCGTGGGACTGAGCGGGGGTGAACGCCAGGATGGGGATGTCGAGATCGGGGTCGTTCTGTTCGTGGTTCGGGCTGGTGTGGTGGCGGTTGTGCTTGCCGACCCACCAGCCGTAGCTGATGCCGACGAGCCCGGCGTGGACGTAGCCGACGGCGTTGTTGGCCCGCCGGGTGCGGAAGATCTGCCGGTGACCGGCGTCGTGGCCGATGAAGGCGAGCTGGGTCGAGATTATCGCGAAGAACCCGGCGGTGATCAGCTGCCACCACGTGTCTCCCAAGAGGACGAAGACGGCGCACCCGGCGGCCAGGGCCAAGAAGGTGAGGCCGATCTTGACGGCGTAGTAGCCGCGGCGCCGCTTCAGCAGCCCGGCTCGGGACACGATTCCATGCAGGTCGGCGAAATCACCGCTCGACGCCACGGCGGGCGGGGAAGGGCTGTCGAAGGTGGCGGAGGCGGTGGGAAAGGCGTTCATGTTCGATCCTCAGCGGAGTGTGTACGCCGGGGTCTCGAGCGTATGCGGTTTCTGCGACCTTCCAGGTTTTCCTGCCGGTGTCGAAGAATTCACCTTCAGGTGAAGAGGGGACTTGGTGTGCGGGACATCGGCTCCCGACTCAACCGGCCGCTACCCGGCGGCCTGTTCGTTGTCAGCGGCCGTCTGAGCGCGGGCTCTGGGCACTTGGGCCGCTGAATCTTCATTCTACCGCGGCTGTGCCGGGGCCGGTTGCCACGGGCGGTACGGGGTGCTGCCCTGGCACGTACGGGTGAGGGTGGCTGGGAGAAGTCGTGGCGTTGTCGGAGACGGCCGGTTCCGACGTGGTCCGGCCCGGTGGGCGCGGTCGTGCCGCGCGCACCGGGCCGGGATCTTCGCGGTCGTCGTGGGTCAGCAGCCGCAGAGGATGATGGCGATGCCGCCTGCGACGCCGTTGGTCCCGTTGGTGCCGGGGGTTCCGTTCGTGGTGGCGATGGTGTCGGTGCCGCCGCCGCTGGTGACGGTGCCGGAGTTACCTACCCCGCCCGCGCCGAGGGTACCGCCGGAGCCGCCCGCGCCGCCGGCTCCGGGGGAGCACCCGGTGCCGCCGTTTCCGCCGGTGCCGCCGTTTCCGCCTTTGCCGCCGGTGATGGTGAGGCCATCGTCGCCGAGGCCGCCGTTGACGCTTCCGCTGTTGCCGACGCCGCCGGCTCCACCGGCGCCTCCGCCGCCACCGGCTCCGCCGATGTCGCCGGTGCCGAAGCCGTTTCCGCCCTTGCCCGCGGTGGAGCCGAGGCCGCCGGTGCCGCCGGTGACCTTGACGGTGTCGTTGCTCGCGTCGCCGGTGATGGCACCGGAGCTGCCGATCCCGCCCGCGCCGCCGACGCCGCCGAAGCCGCCTGCCCCGCCGCCGTGCCCGCAGCCGCCGGTGCCGCCCGCGCTCCCGGCCGCGCCGGTGCCGCCTGCGACGGTGAGGGTGTCGAGGCCGTCGTCACCGCTGACGGTGCCGGAGCTGCCGAGCCCGATGCCGCCGACGCCACCCGCGCCGCCGACGCCGCCGACGCCACCGGTGCCCGCGCTGGGGCCCGCCCTGCCGCCGAGCGCGCCGGCGCCGCTGGGTCCACCGGCCCCGCCGGTGACGGTGACGGTGTCGTTGCCGAGGTCGCCGTGGACGATGCCGGTGCTGGCGATGCCGCCCGCGCCACCGGCGCCACCGACCCCGCCCGCGCCACCGGCTCCGCCGAGCACTCCGCCACCGCCGGTCCCGCCGAGGCCACCGGTGCCGCCCGCGCCACCGAGAATGGTGACGCCGTCCGTGCCGTCGCCTCCGTTGACGACCCCGGTGCTGCCGAGGCCCAGCCCGCCGACCCCGCCCGCGGCGCCCGCTCCGCCGGCGAAACCGGCGGGATGGGTGCTGATGCCCGCGGCGCCGGGTGCGCCCGCGGCGCCGATGGTGCCCGCGGTGCCGGTGATCTTGATCGTGTCGTTGCCGCCGAGTGCGGTGATGGTGCCGTTGACGGGCGCGCCGGTGCTGATGACGATGTCGTTGCCGGCGGTGCCGGTGAGGATCTGCCCGGCGGGGATGCCTGCGGTGCAGGTGATGGTGTCGCCGGACCCGTTGGGGACGCGGGTGCATCCGACCGGGTCGGCATGGGCGGCGGTGGGGGCGATCAAGGCGAATCCGGCCGCGGTGCCCAGCCCGATCAGGGCACGGCCGGTTCGCCGGGCGGTGGTGGTACGTGCGCTTGATCTCATGTCGCAACTTCCGTTGTCGAGTGAGTCCCGGCTGACGCCATGGACCCGCGAGCGCGGCGGGCGACCGAATCGTGGGTCGCCGGCCGGTGTCACCTCTGTGAGAACACCGGATTCGCCAACACCCTCGAGCCCCACCTTCGTCCCGTTCGGACACAACTGGCAAGGCCGCGAACGGCCTGCCACTCCTCTGCGAGAAGGTCACACCGAATGCCGTTGCCGGGACGGAGACGATCGGCCCGGCACATCCCGGTGGTGACCAATGCCGGGTATTCGGTGACTTTGTGCACCAGACATCCGCGCCACCGCGAGGAGATCGTGGTGAGTGAAAACGTCAAATCATGATGCCGGACTTCGGACAACGTGGTCGCGGCACTGTGTGTCTACATTGGACACTGATTTTTGCCGATGCTCATCCGGCCTTGGCATACGAAGCACCGAGGTGGCGAATCCTATGAGGCCGATATGTCGATCTTGATCATCATCCTGCTCGTCGCGTGGCTCATCACGGCCGTCGTCGGGTTCGCGTTCCCTGGGCTCGTGTGGCTCGCCGTCATCGCGATCGTCTTGTTCGCCGGTACCGCGGCGATCGGGTTCACCCGGCGCAAGACCCTCCGACGCTGAAGACGGGGCTGACCCAGTGGCTGATCCTCACCGAGGTGGACACGCAGACGTCCTCGATCGTGTGTAGGAGAAGACTCGCTCGTGCTGGTTTTTGCCGGCCGGCTCGGTCTATCCTCATCAGGTCGTGTAGTTCACGAAGATCCCGCCCCAGCCCCCGGCGGTGCCACCGGTAGGTGGCCGGTAGCGCGGAGGTTGTGATGGTCATTGCCGCGGTCGGCTCGCCAGGTCCGAGACTTGACGGGGTTGATGCCTCATGTCCGAGGTAGGGTGGTTCCTGATACCGCTGTCCACTCCCATGGTAGTGCTGGCGATTACCCTGATTCTGCAGCGCTGGGAAGATATCGTGCTGCCTTCCGCTGACCGTTCGCGACCCGTGCGTGACGAGACGCGCGTCGCCTCCGCTGTCGGTGGCGGATCGGCCGCCGCGCGACCGCCGGACGAATCACCGGTGAGTGTCTTGGGACCGCGGACGTGAGGCGCCACGGTCCCTTGCCCGCCGCGACCACGGCGGACAGCTTCGATCTTTCCCGGGCTCAGCGCCACCGCTGTGCCCGAGTGGTCGCGTCGGCGTCGACGGGAGCCGACGAGTGCCGCACGTTGCTCGCCATGCTCGGGCTTGACCCCGCCGACGGATTCGCTCAGACACGAGAAAAGTCGCCTCCGGCTCCATAGACCTGTACCGGTTGATGCACCAGAGGGCGAGGGCTACCGTCGACAGCACAGTGCGATGCGCTCGCTGCTGTCCAGCCCTGTCGGTGTCGAGGCGGGACACTACTTGGCCTTCGAAAAGGTGCAGCCGCTGATCTCGACGAACTCACCGGTAGTGGTTGTGAAGCGCATAGGGCCGCCGTTTGGCTTCAGGTCGTTGGTGATGATCCTGGTTCCGGAGCCGTCTTTGAGGCGCGCCCAGTAGCCGTGTCCGGAGCAGGTGGTTCCTTGTCGCCAGGGCGCCAACCTACCGCGTCGTAGCTGGTGAACCGGCTGTTTTCCGGGCAGAGTCCGGTCGCGCCGCGGCCATGACGAGTTGAGCGGCTTCACCGCCGAACTGCTCCTGTCCCTGTTTGAACAGGACCTTCGGATCTACCCCCTGGGTGAGTTCGAGCAGAGGGTGTCCAGCAGGCGGAGAAGTTCGGCGTCTGCCACTTTCGGGTCAGCTCAGACGTGTTGCGACCTCGCGGTAACAGCGCGGAAGCGGGCGGCGGCGGGAACGGCCTTGCTCGATGAACGCCGCAACGTCGCTGCCCCTCAGCCGCGGTCGCGGCTGGCCGCTGGGGACGAGTGCCGGTGCCTCGGTCTTTGGGGTCTTGGTGCTCTTCCCGGCCGGTGTCCACGCGGCACATGCTGGTCGGGTCGCCGCCACCTCGGTGGCGTTGGAGCAGTGGAGAGGCCGATGGCCAGAGTCAGCGCGGAGCACACGATTGTCGTCGGGATCGATCTGACACCGGCGTGTCTGGATGCCGCTCGCTGGGCCGCGCGCGAAGCGGTACGGCGCGGGGTGGGGCTGGTGCTGCTGCATGCGTCCGCGTTCGGTCCACGAGAACCGGAGCCCGGCAGCGCGTCGGTCCGCCGGGGCGCGGATTCGCCGTCGTCGCAGGGATACCGTTGGCTCGAGCGCGCGGCGACCGAAGCCCGCAACGCCGCTCCCCGGGTGCGTCTCACCGTTGAACTGGCTTGCGGCATCGCTCCTGAACTGCTCGCGGGATGGTCGCGCACCGCGGAGCTGGTGGTGGTGGGTTCGCACGGCCTTGGCGGACTGAGTGGGGTTCTCGTCGGGTCGGTCGCGTTGAAGATCGCCGCGCGGGCGTGGTGCCCTGTGGTCGTCGTGCGTGGTTCCACCGTGCCGGAGGGAACGGTCGTGGTGGGGGTGGACGCGTCCCCGGAGAGCGATCTCGCCTGGGAGTTCGCGGTGGAGTCCGCGGCCTCGCGCATGGTGCCGCTGGTGGTCGCGCACGCCTGGCACGCGGAGCCATGGGCTGGGGCCGCCCAGGTCGCCGAAACGCGTTCGCGGGAACGGCAGGCAGTGGAAGATCGCGTGGTCGGCTGGCGCGGCAAGTACCCGGATGTCGAATTCCGGTTGCACGCGGTGCAGGACCGGGACGCGGCTCGGGTGTTGCTGGGCCTGTCCGGCTCCGCGCAGTTGATCGTCATCGGTTCGCGCGGCCGCGGGCCGATCGCGGGTGGCTTGCTCGGCTCGACCGGGAACGCTCTGCTCAGCCGGGCGCCCTGCCCGGTCGTCCTCGCCCACGAACGAAAGCGGGCGAGTCCAGCATCGCCGAGCGGCTGGTCCAGCCCGGAAACACGAGGGAGAGCTCATGCGTAGCGGTGCGGACAACCGGGTCGTGGCCGGGATCGACGGGTCCAGCTCGGCGGTCCGCGCCGCGGTCTGGGCCGGTGCCGAGGCGGTCCGCCGTGGCCGTCCGTTGCGACTGGTGCACGTGTACGCCGTGCCGCGTGGGGGTTTGCCGGGGATCACCGGGTCGCGTGATCGGATTCGGACCGGGCTGACCGAACGTGCCCATACGTGGCTGGACGAGGCGGAAGCGGCCGTCCTCGCCGCTAGTCCCGGGCTGCTCGTGGAGGTCGCCGCACGGGAGTGGGATCCGGTCGCCGCGCTGGTTCAGGAGTCGGAACGGGCCTGCCTGCTCGTGCTCGGCTCGCGCGGCCTCGGCGGTTTCACCGGTCTGCTCATGGGGTCGACCGCCATCGCGCTGGCTGGACACGGGCACTGCCCGGTTGTCGTGGTGCGCGGTGAAATCACCACCGGCACGCTCCCGGTGACCGTCGGCGTCGACGGATCCGCGCACGGTGACAGTGCGATCGGATTCGCCTGCGACGAGGCCTCGATGCGCGGTGTCGGGTTGAGGGCGGTGCATGCCGGGAACCACACCTTCACCGGGCAGCCGACGCCGCACCGGTTGCCCGCGGGTGATCGGGCCGAGATCGCGCAGGACCACGACAGCCCGCTGTCACGGCACTTGGAGGTGTGGCGGGAGAAGTACCCGGATGTCGCGATCACGGCCTCGGTGTGGCAGGGCACCGCGATCACCGTGTTGCTGGAGTACGGGAGGAAGTCGCAACTGCTCGTCGTGGGCAGCCGCGGCCTCGGCGGTTTCGCGGGCATGGTGCTCGGCTCGACGAGCCAGGCACTCGTGGAACACGCGCCGTGCCCGATCGCGATAGTCCGCCCGCACCTCGCCATGGTCACGGGCTGGCGCCAACGAGAATCCACAACGGACTGAGGAGATGACGGACGTGGCAGGCCAGGCGATCGTGGTGGGTGTCGACTACTCGACGGGAGCGGATGACGCGGTCCGGTGGGCGGCCGCGACGGCGCAGGCCAGGCGCGGCGAGCTGAAGATCGTGCACGCGCGCCGACACTCCGGGTCGTACTTCTACGACGGTGTGCTCGAAGGAGCGGGTACGGACGCCGAGGCCATGCGGGAGGACGCCGACCGGATCATCCGCGGCGCGGTCGAGCTCGCGCGCTCGCAGGCCAAGGACCTGGCGATCACCACGGAGGTCTGCGTCGAGTCACCGGCCTTGACCCTGATCGAGCTTTCGCGCGACGCGCGGACGCTCGTGCTCGGCCGCACCGGCCGTGGTGGTTTCGCCGGGATGCTGGTCGGTTCCACCACGATCGCCGTGGCCGGGCACGCCCACTGCCCGGTAGCGGTGGTCCGCGGCCGGGCCGATTCGACCACGGTGGCCGGACCGGTCGTCGTCGGCATCGACGGCAGTCCGACCAGCGAGCAGGCGATCGCCAGAGCTTTCGATGAAGCGTCGGCGCGCGGGGTCCCGTTGGTCGCGCTGCACGCCTGGCTCGACGTGACCTACGACGACCTGTATGTGACCTCACGTGTCCTGCCCGCCTGGGACTCGATCAGGGCGGAGGAGGAGCGGCTCCTCGCGCAGCGCCTCGCCGGATGGCAGGAGAAGTATCCGGATGTGGATCTCCGCCGGGTGCTCGTGCGTGATCGGCCACGGCACGCCCTGCTGGAGTGGTCCGCGAACGCGCAGTTGGTCGTCGTGGGAAGCAGGGGACGCGGTGGCTTCATCGGGATGCTGCTCGGATCGATCAGCCAGGCGCTTCTGCAGCACGCCCAGTGTCCCGTGCTCGTCGTCCGCCACGATGGTGCCGGATGACGGTGTCCGCCCCCGCACAGCCCGCCGCGGCAGGGGTGGTTCACACGGCGACTCAGCCCATTGTGGAGGTACTCGGCGACCTCGACGTCAGTCCGGAGTCCGGTTTGCCAGGGGACGAGGTGCCGCTGCGCCGTGCTCGGTATGGCCTGAACGCGGTGTCCTCGCACCGGGCCCGGTTGCTGCCGGTGCTCTGGCAGCAGCTCCGTTCGCCGCTGCTCGGACTGCTGCTGATTGCCGCGATCGTGTCCTACTTCGTCGGCGAACACAGCGACTCCGTCATCATCGGGGTGATTGTCGCCGTGTCGGTCGGACTCGGGTTCGTCGACGAGTACCGGGCCGAGAAGGCCGCTGAGGCCCTGCACTCCCGGATCCGGCACGTCGCCGTGGTCGTCCGCGACGGGCAGTCGTCCACTGTGGACGTTTGCGGGCTGGTTCCGGGTGACCTGCTCGACCTCAGGCTCGGCGATGTCGTCCCGGCCGACGTGCGGCTGATCGAGGTGACCGGCCTGGAATGCGACGAATCGGTGCTCACCGGCGAGTCCCTGCCCGTGGTCAAGGACACGGCCGCCGTGGCACCGGGCACCGTGCTGGCCGAACTGTCCTGCTGCGCGTTGATGGGCACCGTCGTGCACGCGGGCAGCGCCGCCGGTGTCGTGGTGGCGACCGGCGCGGGCACCGAGTTCGGGTCGATCGCGGCCGGGCTGGGCACACACCAGCTCGACACCGAGTTCCAAGTCGGGCTGCGGAAGTTCTCGATGCTGCTGGTGTATGTCGCGGCGGCACTGACGACGACGATCTTCGCCATCAACCTCGTGCTGCAGAAGCCGCTCCTGGACGCGTTGCTGTTCTCGCTGGCGATCGCGGTCGGCATCACCCCGCAGTTGCTGCCCGCGGTCGTGTCCACCAGCCTCGCCGCGGGCTCGCGACGCATGAGCCGTCGCAAGGTACTGGTCAAGCGGCTGGTGTGCATCGAGGACCTCGGCAACGTCGATGTCGTGTTCACCGACAAGACCGGCACCCTCACACACGGCCGGATCGACTACATGCGGGCGGTGCCCACCGACGCGGCGGACGCCGGTTCCGTGCTGCGCTGGGGATTGCTGTGTACCGAGAACGCCGCCGAATCCGCTGGCGGCAATCCGCTCGACCACGCGCTGTGGACGTCTCCGGCCGCCGCGCCCGAGCGGGCCGCGCTCGCCGCCCACACCCGGCAGGCTGTGCTGCCCTTCGACCACGAACGGCGCATGATCTCGGCCGTCGTCCGGGATCCGGCCGGGCGGGTGACCCTGGTGACGAAGGGGGCGCCGGAGACCGTGCTCGACCGGTGCGTTGGCGTCCCGGCCGCCGCGCGGTCCGCCTTGGACGCGGAATTCGCCGCGGGCAACCGGGTCGTCGCGGTGGCCACCAAACCGGCCCCGGAGCACCACCAGCCGGCTCCGGCGGACGAACACGGCCTGACTTTGCTCGGACTGCTGGTGTTCCTCGACCCGCCCAAACAAGACGCGGCGGCGGCGTTGCGGCGGCTGGCCGATCTCGGCATCGCGGTGAAGGTGGTGACCGGGGACAACGCCGCGGTCGCGGTGAAGGTCTGCCACGACCTCGGCCTCGGTGACGGCGCCGTCCTCACCGGCGCGGACCTCGACGCACTCGACGACACGCGGCTTGCCGCCGTCATCGGAGGCACCACCGTGTTCGCCCGCGTGAGCCCGGAGCACAAGGCGCGCATCGTGCGCGTCCAGCGGCTCGGTGGCGGCAGTGTCGCGTTCCTCGGCGACGGTGTCAATGACGCGCTCGCCCTGCACGCCGCCGACGTCGGCATCTCGGTGGACTCGGCGACCGACGTCGCCAAGGACGCCGCGGATGTGATCCTGCTGGAGAAGGACCTCGCCGTGCTCGCCGACGGGGTCACCGAAGGGCGGCGGATCTTCGCCAACACCATCAAGTACGTCCTGATGGGGACCTCGAGCAACTTCGGCAACATGTTCTCCGCCGCCGGCGCGTCGCTATTCCTGTCGTTCCTGCCGATGCTGCCCTCGCAGATCCTGCTCAACAACCTGCTCTACGACACCAGCCAGCTCGCCATCCCGACCGACAACGTCGACGACGAGCAACTGCGCAGGCCCTCGCACTGGGGCCTCGGGTTCATCCGCCGGTTCATGATGTTCTTCGGGCCGGTGAGCTCGGTCTTCGACTTCGTCACCTTCGGGGTCATGCTGTGGGTGTTCCACTCGGGCCCGGAGCAGTTCCGCTCGGGTTGGTTCGTCGAGTCACTGGCCACCCAGACCCTGGTGATCTTCGCGATCCGCACCCGCCGGATCCCGTTCTTCCGCAGCCATCCCAGTCTCCCGATCACCCTCGCCGCACTGGGTGCCGCCGCGGTCGGGGCGGTGCTGCCTGCCACTCCGCTCGCGCACGCCTTGGGATTCCAGCCCCTTCCCGGCGGGTTCTTCGCGGCACTGGCGGGCATGGTGCTCGGCTACCTCGTGCTGATCGAGGTCGGCAAACGGTTCTTCTACCGGATCACGGCCACCACCGCGCACACCCCGCACCGGCCCGACAGCCACCCGCGCTTCGTGCGGCGCCGAGCCGCCCGCTTCAGCATCGCCACCAGCCCACCGCGACGGAAGCAGGCACGGCGATGCGGGTACTGACCGTGAATCCCGGCTCGTCGAGCGTGAAACTAGCCGTGATCGAGAATGACGCCGTGCTCGACCAGACGAGCGTGGCGACGGCCTCGGCACAGCGATCCCGCCGCCCGCTTCTCGACCTGGTCCGGCGATGGGCACCGGTCGACGCGGTGGGGGTGCGCTTCGTGCACGGCGGCCGGCGTACCGAGCCGATTCGGCTGGGAGACAAGGAGATCGCGCGGCTGACGGCGTTGACCCCGCTGGCTCCGCTGCACCAGCCGTCGTCGCTCGCGCTGGCCGCGCTGGCCGAGGAAATCGCCCCCGGCACCGTGTTCGCCTGTTTCGACACCGCGTTCCACACGGGCATTCCCGAAGCCGCCGCGCGGTACGCGTTGCCGGCGAACTGGGTCCGCGAGCACGACTTGCGCCGGTACGGGTTTCACGGGCTCTCCTGCGCTTATGCCCTGCGCCGTACCGCTGAGCTGCTGAACACCGAACCTCGCGAATTGCGGGTCGTGTGCTGCCACCTCGGCGCCGGTGTGTCGGTGACCGCCATCCGCGGCGCGCGCAGCGTGGACACTTCGATGGGTTTCACCCCGCTGGAAGGCGCCGTGATGGCCACCCGTTCCGGCAGCGTCGACCCCGGTCTGCTGATGTATCTCCTGCGGGCCGGGATCACCGAAGCGGCGGGCCTCGAGGACACGCTGGAGCACTCCAGCGGCCTGGCCGGGATGACCGGCACCGGCGGCGACATCCGCGACGTGCTGGCCGCCCGCGCGGACGGCAGACCGGAGGCGGATCTGGCGATCGAGGTCTACCTGCACCGGTTGCGCCACGAGATCGGCGCGATGACAGCGGCGCTGGACCGGCTGGACGCCCTGGTTTTCACCGGCGGCGTCGCAGAACACCAGCCGGGACTGATCGCCGAGCTTGCGGCGAAGCTGGGCATCTTCGACGTGCGGATCGACCCCGACCGGCTGCCCGCACCGGGGGACCGCGTCCTGAGCCCGGTCCGGGCGGGCACCCGCGTGGTGCTGGTGACCGCACGCGAGGACCTGGAACTGGCCAAGCAGACCGAGGCCGCGGCCGTAGGTCCCAGGCTTGGGTGACCAACGGCCGCAGCGCCGGCGCTCCTGCCAGTCCTATCGTCGAGATCTAGCCAGGAAAGAAGGCACGTCCGCGATGCAGGCACACGACGTCATGACCAGCCCGGTGCGCACCGTGACACCGGAGACCACCGTGAAGGACGCGGCAAGCCTGCTGGCCTCGCACGGCTTCACCGCGCTGCCGGTACTGGACGACACCGAACGCCTCATCGGCATCGTCACCGAGGCGGACCTGATCCGAGGCCGGTTCCCGCGCGACCCGCGATATCACCACGGCGACGCCGCGATGCCGGCGGCCGCGCCCGCGACGGTGGGGGAGGTGATGACCACGCCGGCGATCGGGATGGGCGCCGGTGCCGATGTGGTCGATCTGGCGTCGGTGATGCTGACCGACGGCGTGCGCAGCCTGCCGATCGTGGACGGCTCGACGGTGATCGGCATAGTCACCCGCCGCGATCTGCTGCGGACCCTGGCGCGCGACGACCGGACGATTTCCGCCGATATCCGGCATCAGCTCGCCATGTACGGCGCCGCCGGCCGGTGGTCGGTGCGGGTCGACGACGGCGTGGTGGCCATCGGCGACGAGTTCGACAACGAGACCGATCGGCACGTGGCCACGGTGCTGGCCGAAGCGGTGCCGGGCGTGACCGCCGTGCACGTGGTCAGCGAAACAACGGGCAATGACCACCTCCCCGGATAATTCGGTAGTGGTCGTGGCCGATGGCTCCGGCTCGGCCGGGCACGCCGAACGCTGGGCCGCGGACGAGGCCACCCGGTGGGGCGCGCGGTTGCGGGTGACCCGCGACCTGGCTGTGCCTTCGCTGATCGAGGAATCCCGCGAGGCCAGGCTGATCGTGTTCGCGCCGGGCGGAGAACCGGTCACCGCACTCGCCCTGGTCACCGATGGGCATTGCCCGGTCGCGGTCGTCCGCGGCCGCAAGCTTGAGCAAGCCCCGCCCGTCGAGGGGCCCGTGGTCGTCGGGGTGGACGGCACCCCGGCCAGCGAACCGGCGCTCGCGCTGGCGTTCGCGGAGGCCTCCTCACGCGGGGCGGATCTGCTCGCCGTGCACACCTGGGTCCAGTTCTCCGCCACCAGCACCGACAGCTACGCCCGCGACCATCTCACCAGCACCGCCGACATCGCTGTCGAGGAGAGTGAACTGCTCGCGGAACGGCTCGCCGGGTGGCAGGAGAAGTACCCCGAAGTCACTGTTCACCGCGTCGTGTCCAGGAACCGGCCGGTGCGCTTCCTGCTGGAACAGGCCGAGCACGCCCGGCTGTTGATCGTCGGCAGCCGCGCGGGCGCCTGGTTTTCCGACCTGTCGCATGGATCGACCAGCCAAGCTCTGCTTTTCGGCACTCCGTGCCCACTGATCGTGGTCCGTGCCGCGATCACCGATGAGATGAGGACCAGATGAACCCGGCCACCCGTCCCCTGTCCGAGGCCGCGACTCTCGCTCCCCGCACCCTCGACGCGGACGCGGCGCGCGAGGTCGACGCCCTGTGGCGGGCCGCGAACTACCTGACCGTGGGCCAGATCTACCTCATGGACAACCCGTTACTGCGTGAGGAGCTGGTTTCCGAGCATGTGAAGCCCCGACTGCTGGGTCATTGGGGAACCTCTCCTGGACTGAACTTCGTCTACGCCCACCTCAACCGTGCGATCCGCGCCCACGAGCTCAACGCCATGTACGTCATCGGCCCCGGACACGGCGGCCCGGCACTGTTCGCCAACACCTGGCTGGAAGGCACCTACACCGAGACCGAGCCGGGCGTCACCCGTGACCTCGACGGCATGCACAGGCTCTTCCGCCAGTTTTCCTTCCCCGGCGGCGTACCCAGCCACGTCGCGCCCCAGGTACCGGGATCCATCCACGAGGGCGGCGAACTGGGCTACTCGCTCGCGCACGCCTACGGTGCCGCGTTCGACAACCCGGACCTGCTGGTGGCATGCGTCGTCGGCGACGGCGAGGCGGAAACCGGGCCACTGGCCACCAGCTGGCATGCCAACAAGTTCCTCAACCCGGCCACCGACGGCGCGGTCCTGCCGATCCTGCACCTCAACGGCTACAAGATCGCCAACCCCGCCGTGCTCGCCCGGATACCCCGCGCGGAACTCGACGCGCTGCTGCGCGGCTACGGTTACGAGCCCCACTACGTCGAAGGCCACGAGCCTGCCGCGATGCACGAGCTCATGGCGTCCACTGTGGACCGAGTGGTCACCGACATCCGTGCCATCCAGTGTGAAGCCCGTATCAGTGCGACCGCGCCGGTACGGCCGCGGTGGCCGGTCATCGTCCTGCGCACCCCCAAAGGCTGGACCGGTCCGTCCGAAGTGGACGGAGTCAAGGTCGAAGGGACCTGGCGGGCGCACCAGGTTCCGCTGCCAGGGGTGCGCGAGAATCCGGAACACCTGCGGCAGCTGGAACGGTGGATGCGCTCCTACCGGCCCGAGGAACTGTTCGATCTCGACGGCCGTCCGCTCGCCGAGGTGACCGCGATGATCCCGGTGGGGGATCGGCGGATGGGCGCCACCCCGCACGCCAACGGCGGCCTGCTGCTGCGCCCGCTGGACCTGCCGGACCCACGTTCGCACGCCGCGCCGTGCGAACGTCCCGGGGTGACGCTCTCCGAGCCGACGCGGGTGCTCGGCCGATACCTGCGCGAGGTGATCGAACGCGACAGCGCGCGACGGGACTTCCGGCTATTCGGGCCCGACGAGACCGCCTCGAACCGGCTCGACGCCGTGTACGAGGTGACCGGCAAGCAGTGGACGGGAGAGACACTCCCGGTCGACGAGCACCTGGTCCGCGACGGACGGGTGAGCGAAGTGCTCTCCGAACACCTGTGCCAGGGCTGGCTGGAGGGGTACCTGCTGACCGGCAGGCACGGCCTGTTCTCCTGTTACGAGGCGTTCGTGCACATCGTCGATTCCATGGTCAACCAGCACGCCAAATGGCTCAAGATCAGCCGCCACCTGCCATGGCGCCGCCCGATCGCGTCACTGAACTACCTGATCACCTCGCACGTGTGGCGTCAGGACAACAACGGCTTCTCCCACCAGGACCCCGGCTTCATCGACCACGTGATGAACAAGAAAGCCGAAGTCGTCCGGGTCTACCTGCCACCGGACACCAACACCCTGCTCTCCGTAGCGGCGCACTGCCTGGCCAGCCGGGACTACATCAACGTCATCGTGGCGGGCAAGAACGACAGCCCGGTCTGGCTCGACGCCGACACGGCGGCCCTGCACTGCGCCCGCGGCGCCGGGATCTTCACCTGGGCCGGCAACGAAGGCGACAATGAGCCGGACGTCGTGCTCGCCTGCGCCGGTGACGTGCCCACGGTCGAGGTGCTGGCCGCGACCTCACTGCTGCGCCAGCACCTTCCCTGGCTGAGGGCGCGGGTGGTCAACGTGGTCGACCTGATGCGCCTGCAACCCGACACCGAGCATCCGCACGGAATGACCGACCCCGAGTTCGACGCCCTGTTCACCACCCACACGCCAGTGATCTTCGCCTACCACGGCTACCCCTGGCTGATCCATCGGCTCACCTACCGCCGCACCAACCATCCCAACCTGCACGTCCGCGGCTACAAGGAGGAAGGCACCACGACCACCCCGTTCGACATGCTCGTCCGCAACGACATGGACCGCTTCCAGCTGGTCATCGATGTCATCGACCGGGTCACCGCGCTCGGTCCGCGTGCCGCCGCGGTACGCCAGCAGATGACCGATGCGCGGCAACGCCACCACGTCTGGATCCGCGAGCACGGCGAAGACCTACCGGAGGTCCGCGACTGGACCTGGAACCCACCCAAGTGACTTTCGCCCCTGCCGGGCCGGCACCGCTGGTTCTAGATCGCGTCGGCGATCCGTGGTCGAGTCTCGGTTCGCACAAGACCATTGCGGCATCGGGGTGACAATTTGATCTAGCTCTGACCTCCTTCACGGACCGCGCCGGGAACACGGTCCGGACCACGTGGAACAACGCGTGCTTGATCGCCACGGTCACCGACCCCAATGGCGGCACCTGGGGCTCGAACTACGACGCGAACAAGCGGTTGACGTCCCCGACCACACCGAACAAGGCGCTGGGAACGCTCACCACGAAGCTCGGCTACAACGCCAGTTCGAGCACCGAGACCGACCCGAACAACCAGACCGCGACCTTCGAATACGGCGACCAGGGTCGCCAGGTGAAAGCGACCGACGTGCTCGGCCACACCAAGTCGCAGAAGTGGAACGTCAACAGCAGCCTGCAGAGCACGACCGACGGGAAGACTGAGGTTGCCCTTGGGAGCCGGACACTCTGATCCCGGACATTGGTCTGGGGAAGGATGTCCTGGTGTCACGTTCGTCGAAGTATCCCGAGCAGTTCGGCAAGGACGCGGTTGTGTTGGCCGGGCCGTGGGGCGGCGTCTCCGCGAGCGAGCAGGAAGAGCTGTGGGCGCTGCGCGAGCGGGTGGCCGAACTGGAGCTGGAGAAGGAGATCCCGCGCAAGGCAGCCGCCTATTTCGCCAAGGAGATGGGTCGTTGACTGACAGCTACCGGTTCATCTCCGAACACCGCGCCACTTTCGGCGTCGCCCGGGGGTGTGCCGAGTCCTGGACGTGCGGCGTCCAGGCTTCTACGAGTGGCTGGCCGCCGCACCCGCGCGTGCCGGACGCGCCGCCGACGACGACCAACTCGCCGACGAGATCACCGAGGTCCACGCCGGGCACCCGGGGTGCCTGCGGCCGCCCGCGGATCGTAGCCACGCCGCGCCACCGCGGCCGCGGGGTCAACCACAAGCGCGTCGAGCGGATTATGCGCGAGCGCGGGATCACCGGTATCATCCGGCGGCGGCGCCGGTCTCTGACCCGGCGGGACCAGGCCGCCGGCCGCGACTTCACCGCCGCCGCTCCCGGCCGGGGACATCACGTACCTGCCCACGCGGGAGGGCTGGCCGTATCCGGCCACCGTGATCGATCTGCACAACAGGGGGGCGTCGGCCACGCGATGGCCGAGCACATGCGCGCTGAAGTCGTCTGCGACACGATCACGCTGGCCGCCCGGCGCGGACTGCTCGGCCAGGACGCGATCTTTCATTCCGACCGCGGCTCGCGATACACCGCCGGCCGAGTTCCGCGCCGCACTCGCCGGCTTGGGCGTGCGGCCGTCGGTGGGCCGGACCGGGTCGTGTTACGACAACGCGGTCGCCGAGTCGTTCTTCGCCACCCTCGAAACCGAGATCGGCACCACCGTCTGGACCACCCGCGCCGACGCCCACCGCGTCGTCTTTTCCTGCTTCAGCTCCTACAAGCCCGACCGTCTACATTCGACACCAGGCCACCGAACACCCCACGAAACCCGTGTCAGCTATCGTCAAGGTCCCGCCCTCGCGGCATGAAACCCCGGTGTTCGGTCTTCGGGGGCAACCTCAGACCGCGACGTGTACTTCATCGCGCAGTAGCGCGGTAGGCATGTCCAGCGGCGAGACGGCGTAGTCCGACAGCCCTGATGGACCAGACACGGGCATGTGTGGCGATCGTGTCGACGGATGTTGGGGCAGGGCTGGGGTCCACTCGTCGCGGATGGTCATGCCGATTCGTCGTCCTTTGTGGATTCCGCACTGGCTTGCTCCTCCGCCCAGCGGAGCAGTGCATTACCGTTGCGAGCCGCGCGCCCTCGGCGCCGGAGATACGGGTGATGTGACCGAAAAATCTGCGGTCACCGCAGTTTTCGCGACATTGAGCGTAGCACCAGCACGGGCGACTCGATGTGGTCTCGACGGGCGGCAGGAGGTCGTCGGCGGCGAGACGCGGCAGCGGAACGCTCGTCTCGTTCTGACGGGGAGTATCCGGAAGTCTCACTACGTACTCAAGGCCGGAAGCAGGAACGAGAGCTCGACGCACCACCGCGGTCGGCCGCGAAAGCAGTGGTCTCCCCGGTCTCGCAACCGGGTCTCGCCCTGCTCTCGGCGGACGGCAGCCACTGTTCACGTGCTTCTGCATCGTCGACTTTCCGAGCTTCAGCCTGGTGTCCTGCCACAGCTGAAGCCACTGCCCTGTGAACGGGCCGGTGACCATGATCCGCGATGGGGCATCGAGTCGTGCTTCCGGTGAGAACGAGCGCTGGGCCGGTCAGGAGAGCGGGACTGTCCACTTCAGACGGGTTCCGCCGTCCGCGCGGCGGTTGACGTGGAAGGACCCGTGCGCGTCGGTCGCACGACGTTCGAGATTGCGAAGACCGCTTCGTGTCACCGTTTCTGGCAGCCCGGTTCCGGTGTCGGAGACTTCTACGGTCAGGTCGTCGGCCACGGTGATCGCCACGGTGAGGTCGGTGGCCCGTGCGTGCCGCACGACGTTGCTGACAGCTTCGCGGACCACCGCCTCGGCGTGTTCGGCGAGTTCGGGCGGCACCGTTTCGAGCGGTCCGGACAGGTGCACCGTGGTGCGGATGCCCGCGTCGCCGGTCGCCTGGGTGACCGCGTCGCGCAGCTTCGTCCGTAGCGTGGTGGTCCCTCCTGGTTCGGGGTGCAGGTCGAAGATCGCGCCGCGGATCTCTTCGATGACCTCTTGCAACTGTCTGACGTGCTGGGCGAGGCGGTCCGTGACGGTGGATGAACCCGCCTCGCGGCGAGTGGCCTGCATGGCGAGGCCGACCGCGAACAGTCGTTGGATCACGTGGTCGTGCAGGTCGCGTGCGATCCGGTCGCGGTCGGTCACGACGTCGAGGTCACGCCGGGCGGACTGGCTTTCGGCGTCCCGCAGCGCCAGCGCGGCCTGATCGGCGAACGCCGACACGATCTGGAGTTCGTGTTCGCCGAACGCGGCGCCACCGGGCCCGCGGATAGCCAGGAGCACCCCCGCGGTCGACTCGCCCGACCGCAGCAGCACCGCGAGCGCGGGACCGAGATCGCCGGGCAGGTCGAACACGAGACTGGGCACGCTGCGCGGCACGTGATCGTGTAGCACGGCACCCGAGATCGAGGTGGCGACCGGGATCCGGCCACCGGTCAAGGCATCGGCGTCCGGTCCGGCGCACACGGTGACCACGAGTTCCCCGTCGCCAGTGCCGGGTTCGTCGAGGTACTCCGGTAGTGCGATGAGCGCGTTTTCGGCATCGGTGAGCTCGGCGGCGCGGCTCGCGATGAGGCGCAGCACCTCGGTGACCCCCGTGCCGCCGAGAAGTTCCGCGAAGATCTGCCCCGTGGCCTCTACCAGCCGCTGCCGTCGCCGGGTCTGCTCGTAGAGGACGGCGTTGTCCACGGCGATCCCGGCGGCGGCCGCCAACGCCACCACCGCCCGTTCGTCGTCCGCGGTGAAACCCCGTCCGGTGTTCTTCCCGGCCAGGTGCAGCCGTCCGACGACAGCGCCGCGCGCGAGGAGCGGGACGTCCAGGAAATCTCGGGTCACCGCCCCGTCCTCCGGAGGGGCGGGCTCGCCGGTACCGGCGACGACGAATTGGGTCACCGTGCCGTTGTCGTCGAAGACGCTGAGCGTGCCGAGACGCGCGTCCACGAGGCCGCGGGCCGCGGTCACGATCTGGTGGAGGGTTTCGTCCAGCTCCAGGCTGGCGGAGAACACAAGCATGGCGGCCAACAGCGCGTCCATTTTGGACCGGGTCGCGAGGGCTTCCTCGCGCAGCTCGGCAGGCGAAGCCCCGGCATCTCGCTGGGCTGGTGGGGGACCGCGGCCCTGATCGGCTGGCATCCCGCAACGATGTCACAGAAACGGCCAGCGGCCGAGCCCCGACCGGCGACCTTGGGCCGGTCTCCGAGGGCCGTTCGGCCCTGGGGCTCGCCCGCCTGCCAGGCGGACCGTGGGGGACGGCGGAGCCCCTCCGCCCACCCGACCACATCCGGAGCCGCCGTATGAAGACCGGTGTCATGCCCGTCGGACAGTTGAGCGCGGACCAGGTGCGGTCGGTGCTGCTGGCCGCGACGACTCCGCCGCCGGTCGGGGGCGGCACGCCGTGGCGTTTCCACTGCACACCGGAGGCCATCACGCTGTACGCGGACCCGCCGCCCCTCGCGCGGGACAACGGCCCCGAAAACCGGGCACAGTTCCTGGCTTGCGGAGCCGCGTTGCTGAACCTGCGGCTGGCGATCAGGGCGCTGGGGATCTACCCGGAGACCCGGTTGCTCCCGGCGCCAGACCGGCCGGACCTGCTGGCCGTGGTGCTGCCGTACGGCCGCGAACCCGCCACGCCGGTGGACCGGCTGCTGGCGGAGTCCATCGGGATTCGCGGCGGCCATCAGCGCCCCTTCACCGCGGCGACCGTCGTCGCGTCGACGCAACGAGAACTGCGGCGCGCCGCAGAGATCGAACGGGCTTGGCTCGCCGCGATCTCACCGGCGCAGCTGCCGCGACTGCGCGAGATCCTGCACCGCGCGCAAAAGGGCAGCGGCCGCGACGACGGCATGGCCGATTTCGGCACCGAGCCCGACCGGCTGCTGGCGGTCGTGGGCTCGCTGCACGACGCTCCGCTGTCGCGCGTCCAGGCGGGGCAGGCGCTGCAACGGGTCCTGCTGACCGCGGCCGCGGCCGGTCTTTCCGCCGCGTTCCCCGGCGAGATCCTGGCGGCGCCGACGTCGCGAAGGGAGCTGCGGCACCTGCTCGGAGGTGGTCTCTGGCCGCAGGCGATGGTGCGGCTGGGACACGGCGCGCCGGTACCGGTGGCCGCGCGGGCGTCGCTGGCGGACGTCGTGACCAGTGACGAGCGGCCGTTCCCGGTCAGTTCGGCTGACGGCGCGCTTCGTCGTGGACCTCGGTGACCAACACCGCGGCTTGGCTCCGCCGCTCCAGCCCCAGCTTGGCGAGCAGCCGGGACACGTAGTTCTTCACGGTCTTCTCCGCCAGGAACATCCGGTCGGCGATCTGCCGGTTCGTCAGGCTTTCCCCGAGCAGGTCCAGCAGGGTGCGCTCCTGGTCGGTCAGCCCCGCCAGCGGTCCCGGTTCCGCCGTGTCCGCGCGCAGCCGGGTCATCAGTGCGGTGACGGCGCGCTCGTCGAGCAGGGTGTGCCCCGACCCGACCCGGCGGATCGCGTCGATCAGCCGCAGCCCCTCGATGTCCTTGATGACGTAGCCGTCGGCACCAGCCAGCACCGCGTTGACCATCGCCCGTTCGTCGGTGAACGAGGTCAGGATCAGGCAGCGCAGCCCGGGGAGCCGGTCGCGCAGTTCGCGGCACAGCTCCACGCCGTTGCCATCCGGCAGCCGCACGTCCAGCACTGCCACGTCCGGGCGCAGCGCGGGCACCCGCGCCAGCGTGGTCGCGACGGACGGGGCCTGCCCGACCACCGTCATGTCAGCTTCTCCGTCGACGAGGTCCGCGACGCCGCGGCGCACGACCTCGTGGTCGTCCACCAGGAAGACGGTGATCACGTCCGCATCGTGCTGATCGGGGTCCGGCACAGCTCCACGCTACGCCGGTCGCCGAAAGGCCTTGCCGAAAAGGTCGGGCGACTCTGGCCCGCGGGTGGCCGGAGGGAACACCGTTGGCCCATGACACAGATCCAGCACAGGGCAGATCATGAGCTCGAGACCGCGATCACCGATGAGCTGGCCTGGACTCCCAGCATCGACGCGCAGGAGATCGGCGTGACCGTCACCGGCGGCGAAGCGACCTTATCGGGAAGTGTCGGGACCTACCCGGAAAAGGAAGAAACCCTGCGCGCGACCACCCGTGTGCACGGCGTGACCGTCACCGTGGACGACATCGTGGTGCGGTCCAACGGAAACGCGCCGGACGACGCGGACCTCGCCCGCGAGGCCGCGATCATCTTCGACCGCCGCACGGTCGTCGTGCCGAAGGGGGCGGTCCAGGTCGAGGTCGAAGACCACGTGGTCGCCCTGCGGGGTTCGGTGGACTGGCAGTACCAGCGCGAAGCCGCCCGGAACGCGGTGGCCGTGCTGCCGGGGGTGACGGGGGTGCGGAACCTGATCACCCTGACGGCTTCAGCGGTGATCCCGGCCGCCGAAACGCAGGCGAAGATCATCACCGCGCTGGAGCGGCATTCGCCGGTGGGCGCGCAGCACGTCCAGGTCGGCGTGGCCGGGAACGAGGTCACGCTTTCGGGCGCGGTTGCCTCCTCGGCGGAGCGCCGCGCGGCCGAGCAGGCGGCCTGGTTCGCCCCGGGCGTGGCCGCGGTCGACAACCAGCTGACCCTAACCGGCTGAGGGGGCACCCAGTCCGCGGGCACCCGCGCCGGCGCGGGTGCCCGCACACCGGCGGACCAGTCCGCCGGCGCGGTTCGCGAATTCAGGAGCATCATGGTCGTTCTCGTGATCATCGCCGTCATCGTCGTACTGCTGGTCCTGCTGGGATCAACGGTGCGCGTCGTCAAGCAGTACGAACGGGGTGTCCTGTTCCGGCTCGGCAGGGTGCTGGGCGTCCGCGAGCCGGGACTGCGGGTGATCATCCCGTTCGTCGACGTGCTGCGCCGGGTTCCATTGCGGATCATCACCATGCCGATCCAGTCCCAGGGCATCATCACGCGCGACAACGTGAGCGTCGACGTGTCGGCGGTCGCGTACTTCCGGGTGATCGAGCCGGTGACGTCCGTGGTGGCGATCGAAAACGTCTACGCGGCGATCGACCAGATCGCCCAGACGACGCTGCGGAAGGTCGTCGGCCAGCACACGCTGGACCAGACCCTGTCCGAGACCGACAGCATCAACGTCGACATCCGGCGGATCCTCGACGTCACCACGCTCGACTGGGGTGTGGAGGTGACTTTGGTGGAGCTGAAGGACATCCAGCTTCCCGAGACGATGAAACGCGCGATGGCAAGGCAGGCCGAAGCGGAACGGGAAAAGCGGGCCAAGATCATCAGTGCCGAAGGGGAGTCCCTCGCCGCGGCCGCGCTCGGCGACGCCTCGGACACCATGATGGCGCACCCGTTGGCGTTGCAGCTGCGCAACCTGCAGAGCCTCGTCGAGATCGGCGTGGACAAGAACACCACCGTCGTGTTCCCCGCCCCGTTGATGAGCACCATCGGCGAGCTCGGTGCCTTCCTCGCCCGCGAGGCGGGCGCTGCCACCGGCACGAGCACCCCGAAGCCGGCCGAAACCGCCGCCATCACCCCGGTGGTCGCGCCTGCCAACGGCTCGGCCGCGCCCGGCGACCGCTGAGCCGCCGGGACCCGAACACCCACCTGGCGGCCGCGCCCCACGCGCGGCCACCGACCCGAAGGGCTCCGAGTGATCACGTTCGGCTTCTTGAGCACTTACCCGCCCACGCTCTGCGGGCTCGCCTCGTTCACCGCGGCATTGCGGGCCGCGTTGCCGTCCGGAGCCGTCGGCGGGGTGGTCAGGGCCGTTGACGCGGAAAGCCCGGCCCGTCCGGCGGAGCCCGGCGGAGTGGTCGGCGATCTCGTCGCGGGCTCCGCGGCGAGCTGCCGCCAGGCGGCGGCTCTGCTCAGCAGGGAAGACGTCGCGATCGTGCAGCACGAGTACGACATCTACGGCGGCCGGGACGGTGACGACGTCCTGCGTGTGCTGGCGGGCTTGCCCGTCCCGGTGATCGTGGTGCTGCACACCGTGCTCACCGCTCCGACGGCGCACCAGCGCGCGGTCCTCAACGGCGTCCTCGCGGCGGCGGCCGCGGTGGTGGTGATGAGCGAGATCGCGCGGGCACGGCTCGTCGCGGGCTACGACGTCCCCGAAGGACGGCTCGTGGTCATCCCGCACGGCGCCGTGGTCCCGCGCGACGCCGGAACAGTCGTGCCGCACCGGAGCCAGCACCGGCAGATCCTGACCTGGGGGCTGCTCGGGCCGGGGAAGGGCATCGAGGCGATGGCACTGCTCCCGAGGCGGGAGCCGGCGCCGCGCTATCTGATCGCGGGCCGGACCCATCCCAAAGTCCTCGCGTGGCAAGGGGAACGCTACCGGCGGTCATTGCGCCTCCGGATCGAACAGCTCGGCGTCACCGACCTCGTGCGGTTCGACTCGCGCTATCTCGACCCCGTTTCGCTGAGCCGCATGATCTCCCACGCCGAAGTGGTCCTGCTGCCCTACGACTCGCGCGAGCAGGTCACCTCGGGTGTGCTCATCGAGGCGGTCACCGCGCGCACACCGGTCGTGGCGACCCGGTTCCCGCACGCCGTCGAACTGCTTTCCGACGGTGCGGGGCTCCTCGTCAACCACCAGGACCCGGCGGCGATCGCGGCCGCGGTCCACACCGTGCTCGCCGATCGTGCGGTGGCCGACGCGATGGCGGCCGCGGGCGGGATCGCGGCTCGTCGCCTCGGCTGGGCGTCGGTGGCGAAGCAGTACTGCGGGCTCGCCGCCGAGGTCATGGCGGCGCGCGCGCCGGTCGTGGCGTGATGATCGACGAACGCCACCTGTTGCGCCTGTCCGACGACGCCGGCCTGTTCGAGCACGCGTGCGGGCCGATCCCGCGCCGTGAGCACGGATACTGCCTCGACGACGCCGCGCGCGGCCTGGTGCTGCTCAGCCGCGAGCCGGACCTGACCCCGGATCTGGCGCGGTTGCAGGAAACTCTCTTCGCGTTCACCGCGCACGCGCACGAGGAGGGGTACTTCCACAACCGCCTCGGTTACGACCGCGACTGGCAGGACACGCCAGGGGCCGGTGACTGGTGGGGCCGCGCGGTGTGGGGGCTCGGCAGCACAGCCGCGCACGCCGGTCGGTCCTGGCTGCGCGCGGAAGCGCGGCTCCTGTTCGACTCGGGCGCGCGCCGGCGGTCGCCGTCGCCGCGCTCCATGGTGTTCGCCGGACTGGGTGCGGCGGAACTGCTCCTCCGCTGGCCGTCCGACGAAACCGCGAAGGACCTGCTGGCGGCCGCGGTGGCGGCGGTCGGGCCGATCCCGCTCGGCCGTGGCTGGCCGTGGCCCCACCCCCGGCTGACCTACGCCAACGCCGCGGTCGCCGAGCTCCTGATCGCGGCGGGGGAGTCGCTGTCCGTGCCCGCGGCGCTCGCCGACGGGTTGCGCATGCTGGACTGGCTGGTGGACCTGCAGACCCTGGACGGCCACCTGTCGGTGGTGCCCGTCGGCGGGTGGGCGCCGCGCGAGACGCCGCCGGGATTCGACCAGCAGCCGATCGAAGTGGCCGCGCTCGCCTCGGCCTGCGCCCGCGCCCAGGCCGTGACCGGCACCGGGCTGTGGGCGTCCACAGTGGACCGTGCGATGGGCTGGTTCCTCGGCGCGAACGACGCCGGGGTGGCCCTGCTCGACCGGGACACCGGTGGGTGCGGCGACGGTCTTCGCGGCGACGGTGTGAACCGGAACCAGGGTGCGGAATCCCTGCTGGCGTCGCTGTCGACGTTCCAGCTCGACCGGCTGAGCATCGGCGTGCTTGCGGGCACGGACGCGGCATGATCGGTGAGACGCCAGATCTGGTGTCCCGGCACTCGACCGTGTTTCGGCCGGAATCCGCGCGGGTGGTGACCAAGTTGTTCGTGCCGGGCGAGGAAAGCCCGAAGACCAAGTCGCGGGCGAGTGCGCTGGTGCGGCGTGTGCTGGCGCTGCCGGAGAACGCCGTCACGGCGGCGCTCACCAGGGTACTCGCGGATTTCTCCGGCAGGCATCAGGACTTCGCCTCGGTACTCGAACGGAACGGGGCGATCATGAGCCATCGGCTCGTCGACCCTGGTTCTCTCGGCTCTCAGCGCAAACTGCTGCTCGGTGCGTGCTTCACGCACGAATACGCCGTCGAAGCAGCCGCCCTGTGCAACCCTTCCCTCGTGCCGCACCACCGGCAGGACGGCCTGGCGCCGGGGGAGACGCGGGTGGTGCTCAGCCTGCGTGGCATCGGCGAAGGCCACCTTTCTTCGATCGGTTTCGCCACCGGCGTGCTGGGGCTGGGGCCGTCGGCGACGTGGGATCCCCGCACCGGACCGCTGAGCACCGGTGAGCACCGGCCCGGTTCGTGGCACCGGGCCTGGTTGCGCGCCGCGCTGACGCACGACGGCTGTGACAACGAGATCGCGGCGACGGTGACCGCGACGCTCCCGGAGTACTTCGGCCAGCGCGACCTCGACCGCGAACTGGCCGCGCTCGATTCGCGGCTGCTCGGACGCGCGGGCGCGGGTGGCACGGTGTCCCGGATCCGTGAACTCGTCACCGCTAGCTACACCGTGCGGTTCCCGGCCCGGACCTCACTCGCGCAACGCGTGCTGTGGCCCGGCTGCGCACCAGAAAGCCACGGCATGGAAGACGCGCGCTTCGTCCGTTTCACCGACGGTGCCGAGTGGACCGGCTATCGGGCGACCTACACCGCGTACAACGGCAGCACGGTAGCGCCCCGGCTGCTGGAGAGCGCCGATCTGACGTCCTTCACCGCGTGCTCCCTCACCGGTCCCGCGGCGCGCAACAAGGGCATGGCGCTGTTCCCCCGTCCCGTCGGCGGCAGGCAGCTCGCGCTGTGCCGCGGGGACGGGGAGA
Organism: Amycolatopsis minnesotensis; assembly: GCF_039529815.1. NCBI lineage: Bacteria > Bacillati > Actinomycetota > Actinomycetes > Pseudonocardiales > Pseudonocardiaceae > Amycolatopsis > Amycolatopsis minnesotensis. The sequence goes on from NZ_BAAANN010000016.1 coordinate 43,696, forward strand.
CCACGAGCCTCGCGGCGTCGCCCGACGGCCGGTACTGGTCCGACGAGGTTCCGCTGCGCGGCCCCACCGCGGACTGGGAGCTGCTGCAGGTGGGCAACTGCGGTTCTCCGCTGGAGACCGCGGAAGGCTGGCTCGTGCTCACCCACGGCGTCGGTCCGATGAGGACATACGCGATCGGTGCGCTCTTGCTCGACCGCACCGATCCGGCTCGTGTCGTGGCCGCGCTGCCCGCGCCGCTGCTGGTGCCCGACGATGGCGAGCGGAACGGGTACGTGCCCAACGTCGTGTACTCCTGTGGCGGCCTGATCAACGGTGGCACGCTGTGGATCCCTTACGGCTGCAGTGATTCCAGGGTCGCACTGGCCACCGTGCCGGTGGCGGCACTGCTCGCGCGTCTCCGCGAGGCCGGTGCCGCGGTGTAGGATGGGGATACCGAGAGCACCCCGTGTGCCGGCGGCCAAGCCGGTGCCGTCCTCGGCGCACCCCTCGTCGATCGGTCGCGATCGGGACGGGAGTTCCGGTATGGCACCGGATCCGCGCGTCCAGCCCGGAATCACCACGTGGCCGCCGAGCCCGGCCAGCACCCACCACCGCCTGCGGCTGCGGCTGAAGCCCAAGGACGCGCCACCGGGCGGGCTCGACGGAGCCTGGTGGCCGCGGTCGCGCGAGCTGCGGGCGGAACTGCCCGCGCTGGTCGAAGTCCTCGCCATCCGGCTCGGGTACATCGCGAAGGTGGTCTACGTGCGGGGTGAATGGGAAAACGTTCCCCGCCGCGCGGAAATCGACGGGCACATCGTGCTGCTGGACGCCTCCCGCGCCCATGACGAGAACCTCGTGGTCGTGACCGGACCCGAACCGCATCGGGTCCGCCTTCTGGTGATCCCGCCGGACACCACCGCTGAGTGTGGTCACGCCGCCCTCATGGCCGCGTCGCGACGGGACAACGCCGACCGGCCGGGCGATCTGCTCGCCGCGAACGACGTGCTGGTCCCTGGCCGCGACGACGCTCAGGACACGTGGGACACCGAAGGCGGCAGGCTCGACCGGCGGTGGTGAGGAACCCGGTTGAATCGGGCGCGTAAGGGGTACTATCAGCCCGACAGCGCCGGAGCGCCCAGACTCTGCTCTCACGACGACCGACATCCAGCGTCCCGCCGCGCAGCGTCCGGTGTGGACAGTAGGGTACCGCCGGGAGCAGACTCATGAGAGTGAAAATGCGCGCTTCGCGCCGTAATCAGGACCCTCGGCCGGAGATCGTGGCCGTCTCCGGTCGTGACGTCCCGGCACCCGAATCGGCACTGTGGTGAGCACGCCGCGAACCGGCGGCGCGGGTGATCCCCGGTTCACGCGGCGCGCGATGCTCGTCCGGACGCTGTCGATGATGTCGGTTCTGGTGGGTTTCCTGTTCGCGGCCGTCGGCGCCGTCACGCTCGCCGCGGTGATCACCTGGACCCTGCCCTCGGTGATGATCGGCTGCGCGGTGTGGCAGACCGCGGCGCACGCCCCGGCGGACCGGCTGGTGATCGACCCCGGCAGGTCGTGCGCCAAGACGGGCGTCGTCGCGGGCGTCGCCTTCCTGGTGCTGCGCCTCGCGGTCGACGGTTTCGCGAGCGTTTTCGGCGCCGAAGTGGCCGCGTACGTCGTGCTGCTGTGCTTAAGCGTGCTGGCGGGGGCAGCGTGGCGAGTCTGGTCCGGTCCCGCTTCCGCGTCGGCACCTCCCGCGGCCAAGCCCGTGCCGGTGCCGATCCTGTCGTGCCCGGCCCCTGCCGCCGACCTGCCGACCGACGAGTTGTGCGTGGCCTGGCGGCGAAGTTACCTCAACCTGCAGCAGACCGCCGACGGGGAGGTTCGCCGGGAGATCATTCGTCTTCGACGGGACTACCTCGACGAAATCGAGCGCCGCGACCGCCCTGGTTTCGCGCGCTGGCTCGACAGCGGCGCGCGAGCGGGTAGCGATCCCAGACGTTTTCTGAGCACCGAAGAATGAGCGGTTCGGCCAGACTCCTCGCATGCCAACCCTCTCACATCGTGGAAGTGTCACAAGGAACGCGCCTTGCCGCCCCGTTGAATCGCAGCGAAACGGTCCCGTTTTCGAATAATCGTTACCTGATTGCTGCAACAATAATCGGTCCGTGTGCGATGAATCAGCACACATGTAAGTTTCGCAGTAGGGTATATGCATATTCGCAGTGTCATCCTTGGTAAGCGTTACGCTTGTCATCGCCCGGTCGGCGATCGTCGGTGTCGACTCGCGAACATCTAGCGGCAAAGTGAGAAGTGGAGAACAAATGGCAAGTACCCGGCATGATGTCAGGTCGGTGAAGATCGACAGTCTCAATCTCTGGGCCGACGAGTTCGGCGTCATTCACTTGACCACCGATGACAAGGACGTCCAGGCCAACTTCCACACCTTCATCTCGAACGATCCGCGTTCGACCCGTTACCACCCCACAGCCTTCCGGCAGCTCGCCCGTACCCTGTACCGGTTCGGCAAGAAGGTGCCGGGTTACGATCCCGGCAACGACCACGACACCGGTCGCCGTGGAGTCGCTCGCTGAGCCGCTCCGCCGTTGGCGGTCGTTTCCCGGCGGTGAATTGTTACCTGGTTTGCCGGGAAAATCATGGCGGAAGGGTTCAGGTTTTCACGGGTGGTTTCCGCGGCGAACCGGTCCGGGCTTTGATCGACTTTCCGGAGAATGTGCACGAACGGGTGCCTTCTCGTATTTGGAACTCGTGCGGTGCTTTACTCTATGGTATGAGCCGGTTCTTGTTCCACCGGCTTTGTTTCCACGGTCCGGCTGTTTGCCGGGCTCGTCCTTGACCGTGACTGGAGTTCACCCATGAAGATTCGCCGCATTGTAACCTCGTCCCTTGCCGTCGGCAGCCTCGCCGTACTGGCCATGGCGCCGGTCAGCGCCGCCGCGTCCACGACGAGCCTGGCGGCGGCGAACGCCCCGCCGGCCGGCTGTGCGACCGCCATCGCCGCTGCCGTCGACACCGCCAACGCCGCCACGGTGGCCGCGGCCAACGTCGTCGACTCCGCTGCCGCGGCCGCTGCTGCCAAGGCGTTCGCCGAGGGCGTCCTCACCGGGACACCCGCCGCCATCAGTGACGCCGCCGCCAACCTGGGTGCGTTCACCACCGCTGCCGCCACCGCTGCGGCGGCGAGCGCGGCCGCGCATTCGACCGCCGCCGCGGCGACCATCGGCGTCATCGTCGCCTGCGTCAAGGCGTAGCCGCCGAAGACCCGTCAGGAAGGGAAACTGGGCCGTCCGCGGGTGCGGGCGGCCCAGCCTGGGGGAATGGCGCGGCGTGCCTATCCGATGCAGCCGGGAACGGGTGAGGGGCTGCCGGTGCAGTTGGTCGCGATGTTGGCGGTGACGGTGGAGGTGTTGAGCGTCGCCGAGCCTGCGACGTAGTAGATCCCGCCGGGATTCACGGTGGCCGTGTTGGCGTTGACCACGCTGCTGGTGAGGGTGAGCGTCCCGTTGACGCTGGCGATACCGGCGGCCCGGTTGGCGGTGTTGGCCTTGACCGTGCTGCTGGTGAAGGTCGCCGCGGCAGGCGTGCCGGTGCTGTAGACGGCACCGCCGAGGCCACCCGCGGTGTTGCCGGACAGTTCGCTGCCGGTGAGCGTGACCGCACCGTAGTTGAGGATGCCGCCGCCGTCGTTGTGGCCGGTGGCGCTCGCGTGGCCACCGCTGAGGGTGACCGCCTTAAGCGTGATGCCGCCGGTGGGGTCCACCTGGGCGATGCGGAACGCGGGTGCCGTAGTGGCACGGGCGATGGTGTTGGCGTTGCCTTCGAGCGTGATGGGTGTGGTGATGATCGGCAGACCGGCCGGGCCGTGCACGCCGTCGTCGCCATGGCTCGCGGTGAGGGTGTAGACGCAGCCGGGGGTCAGGATCACCGTCCCGCCGCCCGCGGCGTTGGCCGCGGTGATCGCGGTGACCAACGCCGTTTCGGTGCAGGCGACGGAAGTGGCCTCGGCCTGCGCGGCCGTGGGAAGGAGCGCGCCGGTACCGGCGGCCAGTATGGTCACGCCGGCAAGGGTCAGCATGGTGCGATTGTGCCGCATAAGGACTTTCCTGGAACTGAGACCGATGGTGGAGGAGCAAGAAGCTCAAACGTTCCGCAGGAGCGGTCACCGGCGGTCAATGTACAACCATCCCGGACGCTACACCGATATTCTGGGAATAGATAGCCTGCGCGGATCCTGTGCCCACGACGAGAGCGCTTGTTTCGTCATATTGCGGAAATCGCGGCCGGGTTGATCTGTCACCTTTTCCGATCTTCCTCGCGGTGCACCGGATTTGACGATGGTGCGGTGGCGGCCCGGTGCGCGGGCCGCCGCCGGTACGTCATGAGCAGTGGTTGATGTCGCTTTCGGCGGAGGCCACGACGATGTTCACTTTGGCCAGGCCGAGTGTGCTGAATTTGATGTGTATGGCGTTGACTGTGAGTCCGTTGTCGGGGTTGGTGAAGGGGATTTGTTCGTTGAGGATCAGTGAGACGGCGCCGAGGTTGACCGTGGTGTTGGGTGCGGGCTGGGTGATGTGGCCGATGACGACGGTTTCGTGATCTTGGTCGGGTGATCTTGGGTTGAGGCTGTTGATCTGTGGTGGGGTGGGTGAGGGTGTGGGCTATTGCCCGCTCGGCTGGTTCTGCGGGTGCTCCGGTGGGTTCTGGTCAGGGTGGGTTCGGGGGTTCAGGGTGTGGAAAGTGCGCGGAGTTGGTGGTGGGCGCGGATGAGAATGTCTGTCCAGGGCCAGGTTTCGGGGATTTTGAGGGTGTTTCGGCGGGCGGTGCGGACGAGGTGTCCGGCGACGGCGAACAGGCGCAGCCGGAGGCGTTTGGGTTCGGCGACGGCGGCCCAGCCGGTGCAGGTCAGGCGTTGCAGCCCGGCGGTGAGGTCGGCGGCGAGGGCGCAGATTTCCAGCCAGAGCTGGTTGTGTGCGGCGTCGTGGAAGGGCAGGTTACGCAGGCCGGTGTCTTTGGCGGCGCGGATGCGGTCCTCGACCCGGGCGTGGCGGCGGTGCTGCAACTCCAGATCGGCGGGTTGCCCGCTGGTGGTGTTGGTGAGGAACACCCGGTCACGCGTAGCCCGTCGGTGTCGGTGAAGCGCAGTTGCGCGCCGGGATGGGGACGTTCTTTGCGTAGGATCAGCCGGGTGCCCTCGGGCCAGGCCGACAGATCTGTCAGGCCGGTGACCTCGGTGACCCAGGCGCCGTCGCGCGGATGTCCGTCGGCGTTGTAGGCGGGTGTCCACGCTGTCTTCGGCAGCAGGGCCAGCACGGTGGGGATGCCGAAATGCTGCAGCGACGCACCGAGCGAGAACTGCGCCCGGAGTGCGTGGATCCGGGCGGCGAACCCGTGGGTGGGGGCGTCGGTGCGCACCAGGATCGCAAGATCCTCCTCCGTGCCGATGTCGGTGACCTGGCTGGGCAGTTGCGCGAGCGCCTGGTCGAGAACGGTGATGTGGTCGGCGGTGGTGTTCGACCCGGCGTTGCCTTTACGCAGCAGCCCGGCCACCGGCTCCCCGGTGCCGCCCTCGCCATGATCGACGAACCCGAGCACTGTCAGATCAACGGCTGGCGCCACCAGTGGCGCTACAAACACAGGTACCTGGAGCTTCAACGCCAGGTTCAACACATTGCCGAACCCGGAGAGGAAGGTGAGCCCGACAACGAGCATGACGAACCCCCACCCGAGCGCCGAAGCTCGAAGCTCGCCTCGACCACCAACGTCGTGTTCACTCGTTCGTGGCCGAGGAAGTCGGTGATCTCGCGGGGGCTCAGCCCGGCGCGTTCGAGTACATCGGCTACGTAGTGGCGCCAGTCGTGCGGGTGGAGCCCCTTCGTGAGGCGTCCCGGCGATCACCTTCACGAAAAACGACGCTGCAGCGTACCTCGCTGTGCGGCTCAACGGTGGTGGGTGCGGCGCGAGCTTCCGGACGAGTACTCGCTGACCGGCAGCAGCACCCCGGGCCTCGGACTTACCGACGGCGGCCGCCTCGCGAACCACCTTCACGGTGGTCGGGCGCTCCTGCTCGACCTCGCCGACGACTCGGAAGTCCGGGGCGTCGCTGCGGGGTATGCCGGCCGCGTCGACGCCCTGACGGCTGGCTGCCCCTCTCGCCCGAAACTGGCGGCGGTCCTCGTCCGTCCGGACGGCTTAACTGCCTGGGCGGCCGACGCGGGGCGCGGGCGCCGGCGTCGCCGGTCGGGCTGGTGGAGGCGCTGGAGGAGTGGTTCGGAGTGCCCGAGGGCGCGGTGGTGCCCGGCTGATCCGCCGCGTTGCCGACTGACTGGAACCACAAGCCGATTCCACCTGCGCCCACCCGGGGCGGGCGGCTGCGGGCGAGGTGATTCAGCCCTAGGTCGGAACGGTGACGGCGGCGTCTAGGCTGGAGGGATGCAAGAGATCAGCGGAGGCGGTGTTGGCGTGAGCACGCACGATGTTCGCAAAACCTATCAAATCCGCACCTTCGGCTGCCAGATGAACGTGCACGACTCCGAACGGCTCGCCGGGCAGCTCGAGGAAGCGGGCTATGTGCCTGCCGACGGAACGGCGCCCGACGTGGTCGTGTTCAACACGTGCGCGGTGCGGGAGAACGCCGACAACAAGCTGTACGGCAACCTCGGGCAGCTTCGGCCCGCGAAGACCTCGAACCCGGACATGCAGATCGCGGTCGGCGGCTGCCTCGCGCAGAAGGACCGCGGCGAGATCGTCAAGCGCGCGCCGTGGGTGGACGTCGTGTTCGGCACGCACAACATCGGCTCGCTGCCCGCCCTGCTCGACCGCGCCAGGCACAACGCGAAGGCCGAGGTGGAGATCCTCGAATCGCTCGAGACCTTCCCGTCGACGTTGCCCGCGCGCCGCGACTCGGCGTACTCCGGCTGGGTGTCGATCTCGGTCGGCTGCAACAACACCTGCACGTTCTGCATCGTGCCCTCGTTGCGGGGCAAGGAACGCGACCGGCGGCCGGGCGAGATCCTCGCCGAGGTCGAGGCGCTGGTCGCCGAGGGCGTGCTGGAAGTGACGCTGCTGGGCCAGAACGTCAACTCCTACGGCGTCGAGTTCGGCGACCGCCTCGCGTTCGGGAAGCTCCTGCGCGCCTGTGGTTCCGTCGACGGCCTGGAGCGCGTCCGGTTCACCTCGCCGCACCCCGCCGCGTTCACCGACGACGTGATCGACGCGATGGCGCAGACCCCGAACGTGTGTCACCAGCTGCACATGCCGCTGCAGTCCGGTTCGGACCGGGTGCTCAAGGAAATGCGCCGCTCGTACCGGTCGGCCCGGTTCCTGTCCATTTTGGACAAGGTGCGCGACGGCATGCCGGACGCGGCGATCACCACCGACATCATCGTCGGCTTCCCCGGTGAGACCGAGGAAGACTTCCAGGCCACGCTCGACGTCGTGCGCGAGGCCAGGTTCTCCAGCGCGTTCACGTTCCAGTACTCGAAGCGGCCGGGCACGCCCGCCGCCGAGATGCCGGGCCAGCTACCGAAGGAGGTCGTGCAGGAGCGGTACGACCGCCTCGTCGCGCTGCAGGACGAGGTGGCCTGGCAGGAGAACAAGAAGCTCGTCGGCAGGAAGGTCGAGTTGCTGGTGGCCACCGGCGAGGGCCGCAAGGACGCCGAGACGCACCGCATGAGCGGCCGTGCCCGTGACGGCAGGCTCGTGCACTTCACCCCGGTCGGCGGCGCGATCGACCGCGCGATCCGGCCGGGCGACATCGTGGAGACCGTGGTGACCTACGGCGCGCCGCACCACCTCGTCGCCGACGGCGACCTGCTCTCGCACCGGCGGACCAGGGCAGGCGACAACGCCGAGGCCGGACTGCGCCCGAAGACCAACGGCGTCACGCTCGGGCTGCCGTCGTTCGGCGCGCCCGCCGCACCGGCACCGGCCTCGGCCGCGGAAGGATGTGCGCTGTGAGCGAAGCGGGCACCGACAAGGAGCTGACCGAGCTCGAAGCGGAGATCAACGAGGTCGGCCAGCGCGCGGCGAAGACCGTCGAGCTGGGCAGGCGCGGGTTCGTCATCGCGGTCGCGGTGTTCGTGCTGCTCGTCGGCCAGGTGCTGCCGTGGGTCGGCGACCACGTCGGCTGGCAGGTGCTCCTCGGCGACGGCGGGCCGATCCCGCAGCTGTTCGCCGCGACCTCGGCCGGCTTCGGCGTGCTGGCGTCGGTGCTGGCGCTCGGCACCCGGCGCTGGTGGCTGTCGTGGGTGTGCGCGGTCGGCGGCTGGTTCTCGTTCGTCGACGGCATGCTCGCGGTGTGGTCGCAGCAGTCCTCGCACGCGAACAACGCGGTCGGCGGCGGCCCCGGCATCGGCATGATCGTGGCGCTGGTGACGATGATCGTGCTCGGCGTCAACTGGATGCGCACCGCCTGGTCGCACTCCTGACTTCGCGGGAGCCAGGCCCCCGAAGGTGACCTTCGGGGACCTGGATGCCCCGAAGGTCACCTTCGGGGCATGAACGATCAGCGGTCGGCGATCGCGTTCTCCGCGGTCTCCATCCATTCGCGCCACTGCGCGGCCTGCTCGTCGGCCTTCTTCGCGCGACGCTCGTCGCCCGCGGCCCGTGCCTTCTCCGCCTGCGCTTCGAACTGCTCCACGCGCTCGCGGAACTGGGCGGCCCTCGCCTGCGCCTCCGGGTCGGTGCGGCGCCACTTGCTGTCCTCGGCCGACTTGACCTTGTCCTGGACGGTCTTCAGCCTGCCGTCCAGCTCGCGGATCCGCTCCCGCGGCACCTTGCCGATCTCGTCCCACTGGTCCTGGATGCGGCGCAGGTGGGCCTTCGCCGCGTCCAGGTTCGCCGCCGGGTCGATCTTCTCGGCTTCGGCCAGCAGCTCTTCCTTCTTCGCCGCGTTGCCCGCGAACTCGGCGTCACGCTCGGAGAACGCGGCCGAACGGCGTGCGAAGAACTGATCCTGCGCGCCGCGGAAGCGCTGCCACAACGCGTCGTCGGTGTCCTTCGGCGCGCGACCGGCCGCCTTCCACTCGGCCATCAGGTCCTTGTAGCGGCCCGCGGTCGGCCCCCAGTCGGTCGAGTCGACGAGCGACTCGGCCTCGGTGATCAGCTCCTCCTTGCGCGCCTTCGCGCCGGCGCGCTGCTTGTCCAGCTCCGCGAAGTGGGAACCCCGCCTGCGGTTGAACCCCTCGCGCGCCTTCGAGAACCGCTTCCACAGCTCGTCGTCGGTCTTGCGGTCGACGCCCTTGACGGTCTTCCACTCGTCGAGGATCGCGCGCAGGCGATCGCCGGCGGCCTTCCACTGCGTCGACTCGGCGGCGAGCGTCTCCGCCTCCTCCGCGAGCGCCTGCTTACGGGCGACGGCGGCCGACCTGGCCTTCTCACGCTCCTGCTTCGCCGTCGCCAGCGCCGCCTCGGCGTGCGTGATCACCTGCTCGATCCTGGCCCCGAGCGCGGGGAGGTCACCCACCACGGCCGCTTCGGCAAGGCTGTCGCGAAGCTGCGTCGCGGTCGACAGCGCGTGCTTCGGATCGCCGGCCCCCGAGCCGAGCCGCGTCTCGAGCAGCTCGACCTCGGTGCGCAGGTCGTCGAAGCGGCGCGCGTAGTGCACGAGGCCCTCGTCCGGGGTGCCGGCCTGCCACACGCCGACCTTCCGTTCCCCGTCGGGCGTCGTGACGTAGACGGTGCCTTCCTCGTCGACGCGGCCCCAGCGCGTGGGGTTCGGCTCGGCTGGTGGCACCGGCGCCGCGTGGCCGGCGACCGCGTGCACCTGCGGTACCGGGTGCGGTGCCGCCGGTGCGGTGCCGTTGTCTGTGGTCTCGTCGGCCATCGCAGGCTCCTTATCGCCTGTAAGCCCGCCGGTCGGCGGGCGCCCCACCGGAATGGGGCCGGATCGTGCTGGGTGGGGTGTCGGTACCCCTTGCCGCATTCAAGCAGTTCAGCGCGGCTCGTGGTACAGGGTAATGACACTCTTGACGTCGGGCGGGTGATCTCGGCACGCGAGCAGCGCCCGGTAACGTCGTCCGGCGTGATCACGCACGTCGCCATGGTGCCGCAGCCACCGTTGCTGGTTCCCGGGATCGGCACGGCCCCCGTCGGCCTCCGCGCTGCCTGCCGCACGGCCGCGCGCACGCTCTCGCGGGTCAGTGGTCACTGGCTGGCGGTGGGCGGCCACCGTGAGCGAATCACCCTTTCCGGTGTCAGCGGATCGTTCGCCGGGTTCGGCCGGGATATCCGGGTCTCGCTGGCGCGGGACGTCGCGACGGCGATGCCGGACATGCCGGACATGCCGGACATGCCGGACATGCCGCTGCCCGCCCTCGTCGCGGGCTGGCTCCGCGCCGAGGCCGACGCCGTCGACGTGCGGGTCGAGCTGTTCGACGAGGTGCCTCCGGCCGTGCGCGAGGAGGGCCGCGCCTGCCTGCTGGTGCTCGGGGACGGCTCGAACCGCCACGGCCCGAAGTCACCGGGCAGCGAAGACGGCCGTGCGCCCGGCTTCGACGAAGAGATCAGGAAGGCGGTGTCCTCGGCCGACACCGCCGCGCTGCGCCGCCTCGACCGCGAACTGTGCGCCGAGCTGGGCGTCGGCGGGAGGGTGCCGTGGCAGGTGCTCGCGAACCTCGCGGACGGCGCCGACTGGCGGGCCGAGCTGCTCTACAGCGACGCGCCGTACGGCGTCGGCTACCACGTGGCCGTGTGGGAACGGGTGGGCTCGTGACGCCGCCGATCGCGGTGGTCGGGCCGACCGCGACCGGGAAGTCCGACCTCGCCGTCACGCTGGCGGAGCGCCTCGGCGGCGAGGTCGTCAACGCGGACGCCATGCAGCTCTACCGCGGCATGGACATCGGCACCGCCAAGGTCACCGCCGCCGAGCGGAGGGGAGTGCCGCACCACCTGCTCGACGTGCTCGGCGTGACCGAGACGGCCTCGGTCGCCGCGTACCAGCGCGAGGCGCGCGCCGTGGTCGAGCGCCTGCTCGGCGAGGGAAAGGTGCCGATCCTCGCGGGCGGGTCCGGGCTCTACGTCCAGGCTGTGCTCGACGACCTGCGCTTCCCCGGCACCGATCCCGAGGTGCGGGCCCGCCTCGACGGCGAAGCGGAGCGGGTCGGCCCGGCGGAGCTGCACAACCGGCTCGTCGCGCTCGACCCGGCGGCCGCGGCGGCGATCCTGCCGACCAACGTGCGCCGGATCGTGCGCGCGCTGGAAGTCATCGAAATCACCGGCGACCCGTTCTCGGCCAACCTCCCGGTGCCGGGACCGGCCCGCTACGGCACCGTGCTCGTCGGCGTCGACCGCGCGGTGGAGGACCTGGACGAGCGCGTGGACATCCGGGTCGGGCGCATGTTCGGGGCGGGTCTCGTCGACGAGGTCCGCCACCTCGAACGCGAGGGCCTCCGCGACGGGAAGACGGCATCGCGGGCGCTCGGGTACCAGCAGGTGCTCGCCGAACTCGACGGGGAGCAGGACTTCGACGCCGCCGCCGCGGCGACCGCGCAGGCCACCCGGCGCTTCGTCCGCAGGCAGCGGTCGTGGTTCCGGCGCGACGGCCGGATCCGCTGGTTCGACGGCGCCGATCCGGCACTGGCCGGGAAAGTGCTCGCCGGGCTCGCCCCGTAATCTGGGGTCATGGCTGGCATCGAGTTCCTGAAGGGGCACGGCACGCAGAACGACTTCGTGCTGCTCCCCGACGCCGACGGCGCGCTCGACCTCACCGAGGCGAGGGTCGCGGCGCTGTGCGACCGCCGCCGGGGGCTCGGCGCCGACGGCGTGCTGCGCGTGGTGCGCACGGCGGCGATCGGCCTGCCGAGCGAGGGCGAGTGGTTCATGGACTACCGCAACGCCGACGGCTCGATCGCCGAGATGTGCGGCAACGGCGTGCGGGTGTTCGCGCGGTACCTGGTCGAGGCGGGGCTCGTGGCAGGGCGCGAGTTCGTCATGGGCAGCAGGGCTGGCGACCGGCCGGTGCGCGTGCACGACGACCTCTCCGTGACCGTCCACATGGGACCGGCCACGGTCACCGGCAGCTCGGTGACCACGGTCGCGGGCAGGCCGTTCTCCGGTGTCGCGGTCGATGTCGGCAACCCGCACCTGGTGTCCGCTGTGGACGAAGACGTGTCCTCGCTCGACCTGCGCGACCAGCCCGGTTTCGACAGGGACTTCTTCCCGCACGGCGTCAACCTCGAGTTCGTCAACATGCTCGGCGACGGCGCGCTGCGGATGCGCGTGCACGAACGCGGCGTCGGCGAGACGCGCGCCTGCGGGACCGGCACGGTCGCCGCCGTCGCGGCCACCCTGCACCTGGCGGGCGCCGATTCCGGTTCGTCCACTGTGGACATCCCCGGCGGGAGGGTCTCGGTCACGGTCGAGCGCGGCGCGTCCACGCTCACCGGCCCCGCCGAGATCGTCGCGCGCGGCGAGCTGGACGAGCACTGGTGGGCCGGTCTCGGTTGAGTTCCGCCGGGGACACCTCCCCGTGGTTCTTCGCTACCGTGCTCGGAGCACGTCGTCCGATCCGAGGGGAAGCCGATGACCGAGGGTTCAGGCGAGGTCAGGGAGAGCACCGTCTCCGCGAAACTGGCCATGGTCTTCGCGGGCCTGCTCGGCCTGCTCACCCTGCTGAACGGCGCCAACGGGCTGTCTCTGGTCGGTGAGGTCGCGGACACCGCGCGCCTGGTCCTGCTGGAAGCCTTCCTGTTCGTGATCGCGCTGAGTTCGCTCATCGGCGTCGCCCTCCTCGCGTGGCGCGTCGCCGCGGGGATCTCGATGGTGGTCACCGGCGCGGTGGTCGCGGTGCTCATGGTGGTGACGTTCTTCATCCTCGACTCGATCCCGCCGCACGGCGGGCTGTCCCAGTCCACCGCCACCCTGCTGGGCGCGGTCACGTTGCTGGCCGTGCTCGCCTTCGTGCAGGCGCTGCGCCGGGGCACCCAGATCTGGGTCGGCCGCGCCTGATCACGGGCACTCGGTCAGGGCATCGAGATCGGCGACGCGCGAGAGCACGTCCGCGCCGAGAGTGGCGAGGTCGAGCCCGAGGTCGCGTAGGTCCTCGACAAACTGATCGGGGTCGAGGGTGTGGCTGAGCCGGACCAGCCTCCCGGCGCGCAGGTCGCGCGCGGTCGCCGAGACCTGGTCGAGCAGAACGCGATCGAGTGGGTCCACGAATCCTCCACTGGTAATGTTGTCCTTACCAGTGGAGCATGCACAGCCTAACTGGTCAAGACGAGATGTCCTGTGGAGAATGGAGACATGGTGGATCGGCGCAGCGGGGTCCCCGCATTCCGGCAGGTCGCCGCCGACCTGCGCGACAAGATCTCGGCTGGCGACTACGCGCCGGGCGATCGCTTGCCCAGCGAACGCGAACTGGTCGAGACCTATGGCGTCTCGCGCCCGACCATCAGGGATGCCGTGAACGTCTTGCGCACCGAAGGGATCGTGACAGCGGAGCACGGTCGCGGCGTCTTCGTGCGCCCGCCGTCCAGCATTCGGCGGCTGTCCCGGTCTCGGCTGTCCAAGGCGGCTCGCGACCGGAACCAGGGTGCTTTCCTCGCCGATGCGGCCGCCGGTGGTTTCATGCCGTCCACTTCGGTCAAGATCCGGTTCGAGCAGGCTGATGAGCGTGTGGCCTCCTTGCTGGCGATCAGCGCTGGCGATGAAGTGACCGTACGAGACCGGCTGATGCGGGCGGATGGCCTCGTGGTTCAGCTCGCGGTGTCGCGGCTGCCGAGGAAGTTCACCCGGGACACGACCATCGAGCAGGTCGACACCGGGAAGGGCGGGGCGTACGCGCGACTCGAAGAAGCCGGTCATGCCATCGCCACCTTCGCGGAGTATGTCGGCGCGCGCATGCCGACCCCGGAGGAAGCCTCGGCGCTTCAGCTCGCCGAAGGAACACCGGCCATCACGGTAACTCGTGTCGCGTACGGGAGTGACGGGATTCCCTTGGAGATCAACGACATGGTGCTCCCCGCCGACAAGTACGAGCTGTCCTACGAGTGGGTGGCGGACTGAGTCCGGAATACCCCGCCCGATAATTCCGTTCTGTGTTCGACGCGGATCGTGGGACCATAGGTGCAGGAAGCACGGGCACGACCGAGGCAGGGGATTCGAACTGACTTACACCGACATGACTGACGCCGAACTGTCCACCGGTGAGCTGGAGCTGGAAGACCGGGCGTCACTGCGCCGGGTCGCCGGGCTGTCCACCGAGCTGCAGGACATTACCGAGGTCGAATACCGGCAGCTGCGGCTCGAACGCGTGGTGCTGGTCGGGGTGTGGACCGAGGGGAGCGCAGCGCAGTCGGAGGCGTCACTCGCGGAACTGGCGCGGCTCGCCGAAACGGCCGGTTCCGAGGTTCTCGAAGGTGTGGTGCAGCGCCGGATCAAGCCGGATCCCGCGACCTACATCGGCTCGGGGAAGGTGCGCGAGCTGCGCGACGTCGTGATCGCCACCGGCGCCGACACCGTGGTCGCCGACGGTGAGCTGTCACCAGGCCAGCTGCGCCAGCTCGAAGAGAAGCTCAAGGTCAAGGTCATCGACCGCACCGCGCTCATCCTCGACATCTTCGCGCAGCACGCGCGGTCGAAGGAGGGCAAGGCGCAGGTCGAGCTGGCTCAGCTGCAGTACCTCATCCCGCGGCTGCGCGGCTGGGGTGAATCGCTGTCCCGGCAGGCCGGTGGCCGTGCCGGTGGCGCGAACGGTGGCGTCGGCCTGCGCGGTCCCGGTGAGACCAAGCTGGAGACCGACCGCAGGCGCATCAACAAGCGGGTGTCGAAGCTGCGGCGGGAGATCGCCGCGATGGACACCATCCGCGAGACCAAGCGCGGGCGCCGCGTCGCCAACGAGGTGCCGAGCGCGGCGATCGTCGGCTACACCAACGCCGGGAAGTCGAGCCTGCTCAACGCCATCACCGGTGCGGGGGTGCTGGTCGAGGACGCGCTGTTCGCGACCCTGGACCCGACGACGCGGCGGGCCGAGACCCCGGACGGGCGCACCTACACGCTGACCGACACGGTCGGGTTCGTGCGGCACCTGCCGCACCAGCTGGTGGACGCCTTCCGCTCCACGCTCGAAGAAGCGGCCGACGCCGATCTGCTCGTGCACGTGGTGGACGGGTCGGACCCGGCGCCGGAGGAGCAGGTCAACGCCGTCCGCGAGGTGCTGGGCGAGATCACGCAGCGCCGGTCGGAGCCACTGCCGCCCGAGCTGATCGTGATCAACAAGGCCGACGCGGCGGACGAACTGTCGCTCGCCAGGCTCCGGCACGTGCTGCCCGGCGCGGTCGTGGTGTCCGCGCGGACCGAGGAGGGCATCGGCGAGCTCGTCGACATCATCGCCGAGCGGCTGCCGCGGCCCGAGGTCGTCGTCGACGCGCTCGTGCCCTACGCGCGGGGCGAGCTGGTGGCGCGGGTGCACGCCGACGGCGAGGTCCTCACCGAGGAACACCTCGAAGAAGGCACGCACCTGAAGGCACGGGTGCGTCCCGACCTGGCCGCCGCGCTGGAGACCTATCTCGCGAACGGTTCGCTCACCCGGTGATCAGTACCGTGGGAGCGTGACGGTTACCGGGCGCAGGGTCCTCGCCTGCCTTTCGGCTTTGCTGTGCGCGCTGGTGCTGGCGCCCTCGGACGCGTACGCGACCGAGGCACCGGCGCCGGTGTGCACCGTGCAGGACAAGCGGCTGACCGAGCTGTCCGGGCTGGCCAGCGACGGCGAGCACTTCTACGCCATCAACGACGGCGGCACGAAAACGCAGGTCTTCGTGCTCGGCCGCGACTGCGCCGTCCAACGGGTGATCACCAACCCCGCCGACCCGTACGACGTGGAGGACCTGGCCAGGGCCGCCGACGGCACGTTGTGGCTGTCGGACACCGGCGACAACCGCAAGCAGCGGGACACCGTCGCGCTGCTCGCGATCACCCCGAAGGGCAAGGCCACGCTGTACCGGCTGACCTATCCCGACGGCCAGCACGACACCGAGGCACTGCTGCTGGACCGGACCGGCACGCCGTACCTCGTCACCAAGAACGTCCTCGGCGACGCGATGGTGTTCCGGCCGAAGGGAAAGCTCACCAGCCCCGGCCCGACACCGCTGGAGAACGCCGGCACGGTGACCATCAAGGCCACCGACACCGAGGGCGGGCCCGTCGGCACGTTCGGCTCGCTGCTCGTCACCGGCGGCGCGACCAGCGCGGACGGCGGAGTCGTCGCCCTTCGCACGTACACCGACGCCTACCTCTACCCGGCACCCGACGGCGACATCGCCGCCGCGCTGAAGCGCGAGCCGGTGCGCGTGCCGTTGCCGGGGGAGAAGCAGGGCGAAGCGATCGCGTTCGACCCGGACGGCACGCTGCTGTCCGGCAGCGAGGGTGTCGGCGAGCCGATCAGGGCGGTGCCGAAGGCGACCGGTCTCGTGCAGGTGGAGCCGGAAACTTCAGGCGGCGCGCCCGCGGCCCCCGGCGCCGAGGCGGCACCGGCCGGATCCGGGCCGGACGAATCCACCGTCACGGCGGTCATCGTGGTCGCCGCCGTGCTCCTCATCGGGTTCGGCCTCTTCCGCCGCTCGCGGCGGCGCTGACGAAGGTGGTGCCCCCGCCGTCCCGGCGAGGGCACCACCTTCGGGTGAACCTCAGAGGCGGCGCAGCACGGCGACGACCTTGCCGAGGATGCTCGCCTCGTCGCCGGGGATCGGGTCGTAGGCGTCGTTGTGCGGCATCAGCCACACGTGCCCGTCCTTGCGCTTGAACGTCTTGACGGTGGCTTCGCCGTCGATCATCGCGGCGACGATCTCACCGTTGTTCGCGGTGGGCTGCTGGCGGACGACCACCCAGTCGCCGTCGGTGATCGCGGCGCCGGTCATCGAGTCGCCGGTGACGCTCAGCAGGAAGACGTCGCCCTCGCCGACGATGTCCTTCGGCAGCGGGAACACGTCCTCGATGGCCTGCTCGGCGAGCACCGGGCCACCGGCGGCGATCCGGCCGACCAGCGGCACGTACGCCGGGCGCGGCATCTGTTCCTCGGGCGGCTCCTCCGCCGCATGCGCGGCGAGCACGCCCACCGCCCGCGGGCGGTTCGCGTCCCGCCGCAGGTAGCCCTTCCGCTGCAGCGCGCGCAACTGGTGCGACACCGAGGAAGTCGAGGTCAGGCCCACTGCTTCGCCGATCTCGCGCACGCTCGGCGGGTAGCCGAACCGGTTCACCCAGGCGCGGATGACCTCCAGCACCTGCTGCTGGCGCGTCGTCAGGCCTTCTTCGGCGTCCTCGGCCTCGGCCAGGGTGTGCACCTTGGCGCGGCCTTCCTGGCCACCGGTGGCGACACCGGTGCCCCTGCCGCCCTTGCCCGCGTCGCGTGTCACTGCGCTGCCTCCCAGCTCGTCCAGCATCTTGTGGTGCTTGTGGCTCCTGTGACGCTATCCCGCCGCCGGGCCGATTTCAAACAACTGTTCGAAGGACACGCCGGGCGCCGCTCGATTTTGTCGGTGCGGGGTGGTACACATTCGCACGGACGTTCGATAGAACGGATGTTCGACCCGGCGGGCTCAGGGTGGGCCGCCGGAGGAGCTGGGACTGCTAGGAGGTTCCGTGATGTCGCTGCTGGACGAGAGGTCACCGCAGGTAGGTGCCGTGCGACGGGTGCGGTCGCTGACACTGGTGCCCCCGCTCCCGGACACCGAACCCGCGCCCCGGTCTCCCGGGGCGGGCAGGCGCGTCCGCGCCGTCGAGACCAGGCGCCCCGCCACCAGGGCCCGGGTCGTCGCGGGCAGGCCTGCGATGCGGCCCGCGTCGTGCGCGCCGCGGCGGGCACCCGTGCGCTGGCCCGCGCTCGCCGGGCTCGCGGCCGCGGTGTTCCTCGCGGTCGTCGGCATCGGCCTGTTCGCCAACGCGATGGCAGGCGGGTCCCCGGTGCCGTCGAACACCGCCACGGTGGCCGTCGCCCCCGGCGACACGCTGTCCGCCATCGCGCACCGCTTCGCCCCGGACAGCGACACCGGCGCGGTCGTCGACCGCATCCAGCAGCTCAACAACCTCGACGACGCCGCGCTCACGCCGGGCACCCCGCTGTCCGTCCCGGTCCAGGGCTGAGTCTGTTATCGGGCGTCGGAATTTGCGCTGCCAGGGCGCGGCTCTCCGCGTGCGTGGCACTTGGGTGCGTTGGCGCCCTGCCATCGCAAGTTCAGCGGGCCTTGGCGGCCCCGCGACCGACTTGCGCGCTGTCCGGCGCGCGGGGCGCGCCGGACAGGTGATGGCACGCCTTCGGGTCACCCTGGTGGGTAATTCTTGAAGTGTCGTCACCCAAAGCCTGCTTGCGCGCCGACCGGTCCAGAGCCTCCGCGGCGAGGTCGCGAGTGGCGGAGAACCGGCCTGCGTCACCCGGTCGGGTCGGTTGCGGTGACTCAGGTCGCGATCTAGGGTCGACCGCTATATCTAGTAGTTACACGGCTGTAGTTGGTCCACAAGTTGGGGTAGAATCCGAACTAGTTGTCCACAGTGCTGCCGGTGTCATCCACCGGGTATCCACATCTCGATCACCAGGTGGCCCCTCCGGGCCGCGTGGTCCCGCCGTTGCGTGGCGGCGGGCGAGTACCCGGTGGCGGTCGGCGTGAGGGAAGGTGATCGGCCGATGCGGTGCCCGTTCTGTCGCCATGCCGACTCCCGGGTCGTCGATTCCCGTGAGGTCGATGAAGGCCAGGCGATCCGCAGGCGGAGGTCGTGCTCCGAATGCGGCCGGCGGTTCACCACCTCCGAGACGATGGTGCTCGCCGTCGTGAAGCGGTCCGGGGTCACCGAGCAGTTCAGCAGGGACAAGGTCGTTCGGGGCGTGCGCCGCGCCTGCCAGGGAAGGCCCGTCGACGACGACGCGCTGCAGCAGCTGGCGCAGCGGGTCGAGGAGTCGATCCGGTCGGCGGGCGTCGCCGAGATCCCGAGCCACGAAGTGGGGCTCGCGATCCTCGGCCCGTTGCGCGAACTCGACGGGGTCGCGTACCTGCGGTTCGCCAGCGTCTACCGCTCCTTCACCTCGGTAGAGGACTTCGAGAAGGAGATCGCGGACCTTCGTACGGCCATGGCGGGAGCGCCCGCGCCGGACGACCCGGCGGCGGCCGAAGGCGAAGAGAGCAAGCCCGGCGAGTGAGCTCGCCCGGCATGCCCGGGAGTGGAGTGCAGCATGTCCGAAACCACGAGTGCGAAGGCGGGCCGGAAGAGCAGGGGAGGCCTGACCGTCCAGCGCGTGTTCACCACCGATGGCGTACACCCGTACGACGAGGTCACGTGGGAACAGCGCGACGTGGTGATGACCAACTGGCGTGACGGCACGGTCAACTTCGAGCAGCGCGGCGTGGAGTTCCCCGGGTTCTGGTCGGTCAACGCGACGAACATCGTCACCAGCAAGTACTTCCGCGGCGCCGTCGGCACCCCGCAGCGCGAGACCGGGCTGAAGCAGCTCATCGACCGGGTGGCCAAGACCTACGTCAAGGCGGGCACGAAGCACGGCTACTTCGCGAGCCCGAAGGACGCGGAGGTGTTCGAGCACGAACTCACCTGGATGCTGCTGCACCAGGTGTTCAGCTTCAACTCGCCGGTCTGGTTCAACGTCGGGACGGCCTCGAAGCAGCAGGTCTCCGCGTGCTTCATCCTCGCCGTCGACGACACGATGGAGTCGATCCTCAACTGGTACCGCGAGGAGGGGCTCATCTTCAAGGGCGGCTCCGGCGCGGGGCTGAACCTGTCGCGGATCCGGTCGTCGAAGGAACTGCTGTCCTCGGGCGGCACCGCGTCCGGCCCGGTGTCGTTCATGCGCGGCGCCGACGCGTCCGCGGGCACCATCAAGTCCGGTGGCGCCACCCGCCGCGCCGCCAAGATGGTCGTGCTCGACGTGGACCACCCCGACGTCGAGGAGTTCGTGCGGACCAAGGCGCGCGAGGAAGAGAAGATCAAGGTCCTGCGCGACGCCGGGTTCGACATGGACCTCTCCGGCGCGGACATCAGCTCCGTGCAGTACCAGAACGCGAACAACTCGATCCGGGTGTCCGACGAGTTCATGCGGGCGGTCGAGTCCTCCGGCGACTTCGGCCTGCGGGCGCGGCTCACCGGTGAGGTGATCGAGAACGTCGACGCGAAGAAGCTGTTCCGGTCGATTTCCACCGCCGCGTGGGAATGCGCCGACCCCGGCCTCCAGTACGACAGCACCATCAACGACTGGCACACCTGCCCCGAGTCGGGCCGGATCACCGCGTCCAATCCCTGTAGTGAGTACTTGCACCTGGACAACTCCAGCTGCAACCTGGCCTCGCTGAACCTGATGAAGTTCGTCGGCGGCGACGGCACCTTCGACGCGCCGCTGTTCGCGAAGGCCGTCGAGTTCGTGATCACCGCGATGGACATCTCGATCTGCTTCGCCGATTTCCCGACCGAAGCGATCGGTGACACCACGCGCAAGTTCCGGCAGCTCGGCATCGGCTACGCCAACCTCGGCGCGATGCTGATGGCGCTCGGGCACGCGTACGACTCCGAGGGCGGGCGCGCGCTCGCCGCGTCGATCACCTCGCTGATGACCGGCGTGTCCTACCGGCGCTCGGCCGAGCTGGCCGCCGTCGTCGGCCCGTACGAGGGGTACGCGCGCAACGCCGAGCCGCACCAGCGCGTGATGCGCAAGCACGCGGCCGCGAACGAACTCGTCCGCACCCACCACGGGAACGACGCGGCGGTCCGGTCGCTGGCCACCGAGGAATGGCGCCGCGGCATCGAGATCGGCGAAGTCAGCGGCTGGCGCAACGCGCAGGCCTCGGTGCTGGCTCCGACCGGGTGCCTGACGGGCGATTCCTTGGTGACAACGGATCGCGGGCTGGCCCGGTTGTCCGAACTGGGCGAGCTTTACGGCGATCAGTGGCAGGACATCGACTTCACGGTGTCGACCGACGAGGGCCCGAGGCGTGCCACCAAGTTCTTCGTCAACGGCGAGGAGCCGACGCGGCGGATCGTCACCAGGGGCGGCTACCGGATTCAGGGCACGCTGGCGCACCGGGTCAAGGTGGTGGACTTCGAAACCGGGGCCTGGACCTGGAAGCGGCTCGCCGACGTGTGCCAGGGCGACGTCGCGCCCATCCAAATGGACAACCTGGTGGGAGCGCCGCGGCGAGTGCCGATGCCGGTGCTCGACCAGGCGTCCTACGCCGGTGACCGTGACACGCGCGTCCCGGATGCCGTCGATGAGGACTTGGCCGAGCTGGTCGGTTACTTCATGGGTGACGGCAGCCTGCACGCGAAGGGGATCCGGTTGTGTGTGGCGGACGCGGACCTCGACGTGGTCGCGCGGCTGAGCGTGCTGTCCAAGGAACTGTTCGGCCTCGACCCCGTTGTCTCGGCGCGAACGGGATATCACGAGGTCGCCATTCAGTCGGTCCGGCTGGCGCGGTGGTGGCAGGCCGCCGGTTTCGCCAAGGACCTGCCCGGCCACGATCATGTCGGCAAGGGATGGACCCCACGGGTGCCCGCGGCGATCCGGGAAACCAACGACCGCGCGGTCTACGCGGCTTTCCTCCGCGGTCTGTTCGAGGCCGACGGTACCGTTGTCGAGGGTGTGCCAAGCGTGTCCGCCGCTTCGGAGCTGTTCGCCGACGACATCCGCTGCATGCTGCTTCCCTTGCGGCTGGCCACAACCACGCGCGAGACGACCAGCGGATGGGGTGGCGCCGAGTATCAGGTTCGGCTGCGCGACATCGACCACGCGGTGACCTTCGACGAGATCATCGGCTTCATCAGCAACCGCAAATCGCGGTTGACGGCAGACCTCGAACCGGTGCGCTCGGCCAGGCGGGAGCACGTCTACCTTCCGCACGAGGTGTGGGACGAGCTGGTTCCCGCCTCGCATCCGATGCGGGACGCGGTGGTCCAGTCGCTGCGCAAGACCGGTGGTGTCGCCAGGACGGCCGCGCGCAAGCTGTTCGGCGAGACCGGTGACGACCGGCTGGCACGGGCCTTGAACTACCTGTTCGAGACCGTCGCCGCGAACGAGGACGGCGGCCTTCAGCCGACCTACGACCTCTCCGTTCCGGAGAACGTCACCTACGTGGCGAACGGTTTCATCAGCCACAACACCATCGGCTTCATGATGGACTGCGACACCACCGGGATCGAGCCGGACTTCTCGCTGGTGAAGTTCAAGAAACTGGTCGGCGGCGGGTCGATGCAGATCGTCAACCAGACCGTGCCGCGCGCGCTGACCTCGCTCGGTTACCAGAACGAGCAGGTGGAGGCGATCGTCGAGTACATCGCCGAGCACGGGCACGTGGTCGACGCGCCGGGGCTGCGTCCCGAGCACTACGAGGTGTTCGACTGCGCGGTCGGCGATCGCGCGATCGCGCCGATGGGGCACGTGCGGATGATGGCGGCGGTGCAGCCGTTCCTGTCCGGCGCGATCTCGAAGACCGTCAACATGCCGGAATCGGCGACGGTCGAAGAGGTCGAGGAGATCTACTTCCAGGGCTGGAAGCTCGGCCTCAAGGCGCTCGCGATCTACCGCGACAACTGCAAGGTCGGCCAGCCGCTGTCCACCGCGAAGAAGGACAAGGCCGCGGCCGAGCCGGAAACGGTGGTCGAGTACCGGCCGATCCGCAAGCGGCTGCCGAAGAAGCGTCCGAGCCAGACCGTGTCGTTCACGGTCGGCGGCGCCGAGGGCTACCTGCACGCCGGGTCGTATCCCGACGACGGGCTCGGCGAGGTGTTCATCAAGCTCGGCAAGCAGGGTTCGACACTGGCCGGGGTGATGGACGCGTTCTCGATGTCGATCTCGGTCGGCCTGCAGTACGGGATCCCGCTGGAGTTCTACATTTCGAAGTTCTCCAACCTGCGGTTCGAACCGGCCGGCATGACCGACGACCCGGACATCCGGATCGCCACCAGCGTGCTGGACTACCTGTTCCGCAGGCTCGCGCTGGACTACCTGTCCTACGAAAAGCGTTCGCAGCTCGGCATCTTCACCGCGGACGAGCGCTCGGCGCAGACCGAGGCGGCCTACGGGTCGTCCTCGGCGGAATCCGACGGCGTCGACCTGGAAGCGTTGCGCACCAGCGTGGATGCCAGCAGCACACGCGGCACCGAAAGCGGGGACGAGCCCGCGCAGGAGGCGCACAGCACGGCCGAGCTGGTGGAACTGCGCCTCGGCAAGGCCGCCGACGCGCCGCTGTGCATGACGTGTGGCACCAAGATGCGGCCAGCGGGTTCCTGCTACGCGTGCGAAGGCTGCGGCGCCACGTCCGGCTGTAGCTGACAGCCGGGTCCGAAGTGGCTGTTCGGGCGGGATGCCGGTGCCGAGCCGGCATCCCGCCCGTGACGCAGTCGTCGCGTCGTCCGGCACCACGGTGCGGCCTTGGCCGCATCCGAGGCCAAGGCCGCGCTGCGCGAACTCCACGGCGACGGGGTACGCCCTGGGTGCTAGTGCCTTCGCCGCACGGTCCAGTTCTTCGGCGAGAGCGCCGACCGGACGCGGACCGCCGATGAACGCCGTCGGCTACGCCTCGGGTGCCGACCAGAACGAGGTGAGGGCCCGCGCGCCGCGGACCGGGTCCTGCACCATCCACCAGTGACCGAGTCCGTCGAGGGTCGCGATCCGGGCCCCGGCCCGTGCTGCGGACCGGCGGCGCATTTCCACCGAGCCGACCACGTGGTCGTCGGTGGCGATGACGGCGAGGCCGGGGCGCGCCGCGGCGGCGGGGAGGTTCCGGCCGAGTTCGGCCATCACCGGTTGTTCGGCGGAGCGGTAGAACGCGAGGATGGCCCGGCCCATCTCCGGCCCCTGTCCCTCGGCGACCCGTGCGGAGACCGGTTCGGCGATTCCCCTGGCGATCATGCGCTCGGTGCGTTCTTCGAGCGAACCGCCGAGGAGGTCCGCGACCAGTTTTTCGCCCGCTTCAGGGGTTTGCCACCGCTGGGCGAGGTCGTGCCAGACGTAGTCCGGATCCAGTGCGCCCAGTGAGTCGCTGACCCAGGTGCGGAGCAGGTCGGGTCTCGCCATCGCGACCGAGGCGACGGTGCTCCCGCCGATGTCGTGCCCGACGAGGTCGACGGGTTCGCCGAGGTGCTCCAACTCGGCGATGAGCCAGTCCTGGTAGTCGGACGGGGTGCAGCCGAAGCCGTCCGGGATGGGCGCGCCGAAGCCGGGAGGGGACAGGCGCAGCTCGTCCGCCAAATCCAGTTCGGCGCACAGCGGATCCCAGATCGCGGCGGTTTCGGGGTTGCCGTTCACGAACACGGTGAGCATGGGGCTCCTGAAGGTCGGGGTGACGAGGAGACCGTCATATTCACATACTTGTTAGTTGACACGCAAGTTTTTGAGGTACACTCGTGCCCATGCCGTCCGTACCGCAGCACCCGCCCGTTCCCGGAGAACGTCGCACGCAGGAGCAGCGGCGCACCGCGACGAGAGCCGCGCTGCTCGATGCGGCGGCGGAACTGGTGGTGGAATCCGGCGTGCGCGCGGTGACCTTGGCTCGCGTCGGCGAGCGGGCGGGGTACAGCAGGGGGATCGTCACCCACCACTTCGGCTCGAAACAGGCTTTGCTCGACGCGCTGGCGAAAACGAGCCAGGGTGGATTCGTGCCTGGTGTCGGCGAGCTACCGCCAGGGCTCGACCGCCTGCTGGTCCTGATCGAAGGCTACGTAAGGGAACTCGGCCGCGACGGGGTTTCCGGGCGGGCGTTCCTCCTGCTGTGGGCGGAGGCGGCCACTGCGGCCGAACTCTCCGCGAGTTTCCGGGAACGCGACGAGGCATTCCGGGCGGACCTGCGCGAGGACGTGGCCGCCGGTATCGCGGACGGCACCGTTCGAGCGGACGCCGATCCGCGGGACGTCGCGGTGTCGGTGCTGGGACAGTTGCGGGGCATCGGACTGCAGCGCCTGCTGGACCCGGACGCGGTCGACGCCCGGCGGCTTGGCCGTGCCATCGGCGACCAGTGGTGCCGGGCGCTCTCGGCATGAGCGGAACGGCGGCTAGCCGGTGTGCGAGTCGTAGACGCGGCGCAGCAGGTCGGTGAACCGGTCCCGGTCGCGCGTGCCGAGCGCGCGGAGGAAGTCGTCCTGCCCTCGGGCGGCTGCCGTGGCGAGATCGTCCACAAGGGACTTCCCGGCGGGGGTCAGCGACACGACGCGCCTGCGGCCGTCCGCCGGGTCGGCGGCCCTGCCGACGAGCCCTCGCTCGCTCAGCGAGTCCAGTACGGCCACGAGATTGCGCGCGTCCACGGCGATCGAGCGCGCGAGGCTCACCTGCCCGAGCGGGCCTTGTTCGTTCAGCACCACCAGAACCGCGTACTGGCCGGGGCTCACCTCGTGTTCGGCGAGGAAGGCCGCCCAGGACCTGGCGGCGAGGGAACCGAGGCGGGACAGGAGAAATCCCGTGCCGCGTTCGTACGCAGGTCTGTCGCTCATCGTGGACGAGCCTACCAGGTAGACATGAACCATGTCTTCCAGTACACATGAACCATGTCGATCGAACCGCGTCATTCCCAGGTGCCCCTTGGCAACGGATCGGTGCACGTCGCAGAGATCGGCGATCCGCACGCACCCGCGTGCCTGTTCCTGCACGGCTGGCCCGAGTCGTGGCGCGCCTGGCTGGACGTGCTGGGGCTCGCGTCGGCGCGGTTCCGTGCCGTCGCGATGGACCTGCCGGGGATCGGCGGATCGACGGGCCGGGGAGGGCGCAAACGCGAGCTGGCCGCGACGGTGCGCGAACTGGTCGCGGCGATGGGCCTGACCGACGTGACGCTCGTCGGCCACGACGCGGGCGGCATGGTGGCCTACGCCTGCCTGCGGCGGTGCCCCGGCCTCGCGCGCGTGGTCGTGCTGAACACCGTGGTCCCCGGTGTCGCGCCGTGGGAGACGGTGCTGGGGAACCCGCGCATCTGGCACTTCGGCCTGCACGCGGTGCCCTCGCTCCCGGAAACGCTGGTGCGGGGCCGTGAAGCGGCGTACTTCGATTACTTCTACGACATCCTGTCGGCCGACCCGGCGCGCATCACGCCGGAAGCGCGCGCGGCCCACGTCGACGCCTACCGGGCGGAAGGCGCGCTGACGGCGGGTTTCGACCTCTACCGCGCGTTCGGCCACGACACGGAGGACAACACCGACGTGTCGCGTGTGGACATTCCGCTCCTGTACCTGCGCGGCGACCACGAGTACGGTGACATCGCCGCCTACGCGGCCGGATTCCGCGCCGCCGGGATCGCGAACGTCACCACCGGCGAAGTGCCCGGCGCCGGGCACTTCGCGCCGGAGGAGGCGCCGGAAGCCGTCTGGCACCTGATTGACGAGTTCAGCCGCGAGACCTGAGCCCGCGCAGCGTGTACCCGGTGCCGCTCGGGTCCAGCGGCTTCGTCGCCTGCTTGAAGAGGTATTCGGCGCGCTCGTAGGACAGCCTCCGCCTGCCGGTCGTCGAGGTCCAGGTCTTCGACGTTCAGCGACAGCACCACCCGCACGCCGGCCCCGGATTCGTGCAGGAGCAGCCAGAACGCCCGCTCCCGTAGCGGCAGGGAAGTCGCGTTCCAGAGCGCTTCGAGCGTGGCGGGGTCGATCGCTTCGGCCGACGCGCGGGCCGTGGGCCGTCGATCGAGACCGGCGGCGAGATCGCCGAGCGAGGCCCACGCGCCGAAGGAGCGGACCGCCGAGCGGTGCCGGTTCCAGGTCACCGCCGCCGCGGTGCCCCATGCGGTGCCGAACACCCGCGCGACCGCGCCCGCGGTCAGGGACTCCAGCGGCAGCCGCTCGCCGAGCGACCGCCGCAGGCGGCGCAACGTCTGCCCGTAGGAGCGGATCGTCGCGGGATCCAGGTCTTCGCGCGCCAGGAACTCTTCGGCCGCGGAACCGAGGGTGCGCACCGGCGCGGCCGCGGCTGGC
Organism: Amycolatopsis minnesotensis; assembly: GCF_039529815.1. Taxonomy (NCBI): domain Bacteria; kingdom Bacillati; phylum Actinomycetota; class Actinomycetes; order Pseudonocardiales; family Pseudonocardiaceae; genus Amycolatopsis; species Amycolatopsis minnesotensis. Next base: position 70,552 of record NZ_BAAANN010000016.1, read on the forward strand.
GGAGCTGGCGCTGGGCGAACCGGCGGGGCGGGCGCCCGATTTCGGCGGGCCCGAGGTGAAGAGCCTGCTCGAACTGGCGCGCGTCCGGCTGGCGGTCACCGGGCGCCGTCGCGCGCTCGTGCCGGTGCGGTTCCCCGGCCGGGTTTCCGCCGCCTTCCGGGCCGGGGACAACCTCGCCGCGGACGGTGCGCGCGGCGAGGTGACCTACGCCGAGTTCCTCAGGCGGCGCGGGTGAAGTCCATGACCCGGGTTCGGTTCCCAGGTCGCGCCGTCGCCGCCGCAGAACCAGCCCTCGCCGTCGGCGAAGTCACCGGTGACCGGCGGTAGCAGCGCGCCGTCGCGGCCGTTCGCCCAGTACAGCGACCACTGCCCGGCTTCGCTGCCGTCTCCGGTCAGTGGATCGTCAGGCGCTGCCACAGGAATTCGTAGACCATCGCCCACTTGGCGGCGAGCTGCCCGTTGTCGGCGGCTCCGCCGTGCCCGCCTTCGATGTTCTCGTGGTACAGCACGTCGTGGCCCTGCTCCCGCATGCGCGCCACCATCTTGCGCGCGTGGCCGGGGTGCACCCGGTCGTCCCTCGTGGACGTCGCGAACAGGCTCGGCGGGTAGTTCCCTCCACTGTGGACGTTCTGGTACGGCGAGTACTCCCCGATGAACGCCCAGTCGCCTTCGTCGTCGGGGTCGCCGTACTCCGCCATCCAGGACGCGCCCGCGAGCAGCAGGTGGTAGCGCTTCATGTCCAGCAGCGGCACCTGGCTCACCACCGCGCCGAACAGTTCGGGGTAGCGCGTCAGCATCACGCCGGTGAGCAGCCCGCCGTTGCTGCCGCCCTGGACGCCGAGCGTGGCGGGCGTGCTGATGCCCCGCGCGTGCAGATCGGCCGCCACCGCGGCGAAATCGGCGTAGGCGAACCGCCGCCGTTCCCGCAGTGCCGCGGTGTGCCAGTCCGGCCCGTACTCGCCGCCGCCGCGGATGTTCGCCACCACGTAGGTGCCGCCCCTGGCGAGCCAGGCCCGCCCGGTGGTGCCGCTGTAGGACGGCGTGAGCGACACCTCGAAACCGCCGTAGCCGGTCAGCAGCACCGGGCCGTTCCCGGCATCGGGGCGCACCACGAAATACGGCACCCGCGTGCCGTCCTCGGAGGTGGCGAAGAACTGGTCGACCGCCATGCCGTCGCTGTCGAAGAACGCCGGGGCCTGCTTCAGCACCTCGACCCCCGCGCCGACTTCGCCGCGGCTCAGCGTCGCGGGCTCGGTGAACCCGCTGCTGTTGAGGAAGAACTCGTCGCCGGTGTCCGGGTCGGTGTCGAAGACTTCGGCGTTGCCCGTCTCCGGCACGCCCGCGAGTGGCTCGTCCGTCCAGCCGTCGTCGCCAGGGGTCAGCACCCTGATCGCGGTCTTGACGTCGGACAGGGTGCCGAGGAGCAGATGGTGCCGCGTCCACGCGTAGTAGTCGAGCGAGGTGTGCGCGTCCGGTTCGAAGAGCACGGTCAGCTCGCGCGCCCCCGCGAGGTAGTCGTCGAACCTGGCCGCGAGCAGGGTGCCCGGCCCGTACTCGGCTTCGCCGACCCGCCATGCCGTCCTGGTGCGGACCACCAGCCATTCGCGGTGCACCGAGTACCGCGCGTCCTCGGGAAGGTCGAGCTTGACCAGCTCGCCGTCTTCGGTGCGCAGGAACCGTTCGGACCGGAAGAAGGTGATCGACCGCGTGACGAAGTCGCGTTCGAACCCCTCGGTCGAGTCGTGCGCGACTCGTACCGCCACGTCGTCGGGCTTGCCCTCGAACACGGTGGTGGCTTCGGAAAGCGGAGTACCGCGGCGCCATTCCTTCACGATGCGCGGGTAGCCGGACGAGGTCATCGAGCCGGGCCCGAAGTCGGTGCCGACGTACACGCGGTCCTCGTCGATCCAGCCGACCGAGCTCTTCGCCTCGGGCAGGGTGAAGCCGTCGTCGACGAATTCGCGGCGCTCGAGGTCGAATTCGCGCACCACCGCCGCGTCCGCGCCGCCGCGGGACAGTTCGACCAGCGCGTGCCGGAAATCGGGCCGGAGCACCGCGGCGCCCTCCCACACCCAGCTTTCGCCTTCGGCCTCGCCGAGCGCGTCCACGTCGAGCAGGACCTCCCAGGCGGGGGAGTCCTTCCGGTACTCCTCCAGTGTGGTGCGGCGCCACAGTCCCCGCGGATGGGCGGCGTCCATCCAGAAGTTGTAGAGGTGCTCGCCGCGGCGGACGACGTAGGGAATCCGGTCGTCGGCGTCGAGGACCTCGCGGATTTCGTCGCGGAGCGCGGCGAACCGGGGTGTCTCGGCGAGTGCGGCGGCCGTCTCGGAGTTGCGCTCCCGCACCCAGTCCAGCGGGGCGTCCCCCGTCACGTCCTCGAGCCAGAGGTAAGGATCTTCGTCAGGCATGCGCCCAGTTTGTCAGGCGGACCGCTATGCTGGCTCCGCGCTGGTTGGGGGACCGCGGCCGGTTCCGCGGGGGATCGCACATCCGGGCGCCTGTGCCGAGAACGATCTGACACGGGGTACCGATGGAATTCACCGGTGGAGACGGCGCGCCGCCGCGCAACTCACCGCTCGCGATCGCGTCCGTGCTGCTGCTCGTGCTGCTCGTCGTGGCGGCCGTGGTGCTGGTCCCGAAGCTCACCCGCTCCGCGGACGGGTCGCCGGTCGCCGGTGGGCAGGCGAGGGAGTCCGGCAGGGACGCCGGGCAGGACAGCGGCGGTGCGCCGGTCCTGCCGCCGGAAGCCAGCCCCCTGCTGGCGCCCGGTGTGCACCTCACCCCGGTCACCTGCGCGCTGCCGGGGCTCAAGCGCACTGCCGAGGCCCTGCTCGCCTTCTACCAGTCCGGGATCGGCTGCCTCGACACCGCGTGGCAGGGCGCGCTCGGCCAGGCGAAGCGGCCGTTCACGAAGGCCGGTGTCCAGCTCAGCGAACCGCAGGCGAGCGGGTGCGGCGTCGCGCCGTCGAAGAACGAGGCCACCGCCTACTACTGCTCCGGCGACCGGGCGATCTACATGCTCCGCGACCGCGTGCTCGAAGCCGCCGACGTGATCCCCGCCGCGCACCTCGCGGTGCTGGCGCACGAGTACGGCCACCACGTGCAGGAGCTGAGCGGCATCATGACCGCGGTCGAGCTGAAGATGTCCTCCGCGGACGAGAGCACCCCCGCGGACAAGGAGCTGAGCAGGCGGGTCGAACTGCAGGCGAACTGCTTCGCCGGGCTGTTCGCCGCGGCGGCGTCGGGCCGCGGGGATGTGACGAAGGCCGTCGCCGACAAGGCGGTCTCCGAGTTCGGCAACACCGGCGACAGCGACAGCCACGGCACCCGCAAGCATCAGCTCTGGTGGGCGCGGGCGGGGCTGGGCGCCGCGGACACCTCGGCGTGCAACACCTTCACCGCGCCCGCGGCCGACGTCAGCTGACCCGCCACGCGGGGTCGCGGCCGAGCAGCCCGAGCATCCGGTCGAGTGTGCTCGCGTCCGCCCCGGTTTCCACGACGAGCCCGAACGACTGGCCGTCGCCCCGGTTCTCGGCACCGGCGGGAATGAGCTCCACCAGCTTCATCGCGGCGGCCACCAGGTCTTCGTCCGGTGCGTAGGGCAGGCCGAGTGCCCTGGCGATGTCCCAGCCGTGCGCGAGCTGGTCGACGAGGTGCATGCTCAGCGCCATCTCGGCGTCGAACGTGCCGAAGTCGTGGATGGCCATCTTCCGCTCGGCGACGCCGTCCTCGGCGAACGCGGCCTTCACCTCGGCGACCGAGGAGGCGTAGCCCGCGATCGGGTCGGGGTGGGCGTTTCCGGTGTCCCAATCGGTCGCCACGCCGTCGCGGGCGGCCGCCGCGAAGCCGTGGTTCTCGCTGATCTGGTGGCGGAGGAGGTCGCCGAGGTCCCAGCCCGCACACGGCGTGGGTCGCGCGAGGTCTTCGGCGGTCACGCCGTCGAGCAGGGTGTCCAGGATGTCGAGTGCGCGGAAGTCGAATTCACGAAGCTGCATACCCGGCACCTTAGGATGGGAATCGGCCCTGCCGTAGGGCCAAATCCGGCCGGGTTGGATGGGGCCAATGAACACCGATATCCAGATCGACACCGAGGCGGGCGGCGGCAGGCGCGACCAGATCTACCGGCAGCTTCGTGCCGCGATCCTGGACGGCAGGCTCGCCGACGGGGAGCCCCTTCCGCCGACGCGCGAGCTCGCCAGGCGCCTGTCGGTGTCCCGCAACACCGTGAGCTCGGCCTACGACCTGCTGGCCGCGGAGGGCTTCCTGCGGGCACGCACCGGCGCCGGCACCTTCGTGCGTGCCGGTGCCGCATGGGAGCGGCGGCCGCGGTCCGAGCAGCGCGCGCGGCTGGCGGTGAACGAGGTGTGGGACGCGTTGCCGCCCCCGCCCGCCGCGTTCGAGACGTCCTTCGAGTTCGACTTCCGCGCCGGGATACCGGATCTCGCGCGGTTCCCGTTCGACACCTGGCGGCGCCTGTCGTCCGAGCAGCTGCGCGCGTCGAACGCCGAGGTGCTCACCTACGGCGACCCCGCGGGCGACCCCGCCCTGTGCGCCGCGATCACCCGGCACGTCGGCGTGTCGCGGGGACTCACCGTCGACCCCGACGACGTCGTGGTCACCAACGGCGCGCAGCAGGCGTTCGACCTGGTGGCCCGCGTCCTGCTCCGGCCGGGCGACACGGTGGCCGTCGAGGACCCGGGGTACCCGCCGCCGCGGCTGATCTTCGCCACGCACGGCATGCGGGTCGTCGGCGTCCCGGTGGACGAGGAGGGGATCGTGGTCGACGCGATCCCGGCGGGCACGCGGCTGGTGTTCGTCACGCCGTCGCACCAGTGCCCGCTCGGCACGGCGATGTCGCTGGGACGCAGGCTCGAGCTCATCGCGTGGGCTCGCCGCGTCGACGGCGTCATCGTCGAAGACGACTACGACAGCGAGTTCCGGTACGGCGGCAGGCCACTGGAACCGGTGCACAGCCTCGACGACGACGGCAGGGTCTGCTACGTCAGCTCCTTTTCGAAGCTGCTGTTTCCCGCGCTGCGCCTGGGCTTCCTGATCGTCCCGGCATCCGTGCGGGCGCCGGTGCGCAAGGCGAAGCAGCTCACCGACTGGCATTCGGACGGCCCCGCGCAGGCCACGCTGGCGCGGTTCATGGCCGACGGCGGGTTCGCCAGGCACGTCAAGCGGATGCGGCGGGCCTATCACGAGCGCCACGACCTGGTGGCGGAGATCCTGCGGGACGAGTTCGCCGGGATGCTGGCTCCCGTTCCCTCGGCCGCGGGCCTGCACGTGAGCGCGCTGGGCGCGGCGGGGGAGGACTTCGTGCGCGAAGCGCGGGCAGCGGGAATCCGGCTCTACACGGTGGAAAGCATGGCGGTCGGGGAGCCGGCCGTGACCGGCCTGATCTTCGGCTACGGCGCGATCCGGCCCGAGCGGATCGGTCCCGGGATGCGGCGGGTGCGCGACCTGCTCCGGAAACGCGGGTGACCGCGTGGACCCGCACGTCACGCTGAGCGGCCGCGGTGATCTCGCCGCCCGCATCTACCGGCAGCTCCTCGACGCGATCCTCGACGATCGCCTGCGCGCGGGCGACCGCCTGCCACCGACCAGGGAGCTGGCCCGCACTCTCGACGTCTCCCGCAACACCGTCGCCGTCGCGTACGACCGGCTCACCGCGGAGGGGTTCGTGGTGAGCCGGGTCGGCGCGGGCACGTTCGTGGCGGCACCCGCCGCCGACCGCGAGCGCCGCCGTCGCGCGCCGGGCGGAGCCGGGATCCTGCCCAGGGAGGTGTGGCGGGACGTGCCCGTGTCCGCCGGTCTCCCGGACGCCCCGGAGTTCGATTTCCGGGTCGGGGTACCGGATCCAGGGCTCTTCCCGCACACCAAGTGGCGCCGGTTCGTGGCGCGGGAGCTGCGCCCCGACGACGTCCCCGCTGGCTACGGGGACCCGGCGGGACACGAGGGCTTCCGCGCGGCGATCGCCCGCTACACCGGCGTGGCGAGGTCGGTGCACGCCGCGGCCGAGGACGTTTTCGTCACGCAGGGCGCGCAGCAGGCGCTCGACCTCATCGGCAGGGTGCTGATCGACCCCGGCACGCGGGTCGCGGTCGAGGAGCCCGGCTACCCGCCCGCGCGACGGCTTTTTCACACGCTCGGCGCGCGGGTGACGGCCGTGCCCGTCGACTCCGAAGGCATCGACGTCGCGGCGATCCCGCCGGACGCGCGGCTGGTGTACGTCACGCCGTCGCACCAGTTCCCGCTGGGCACACCGATGTCGCTCGCGCGGCGGACCGCGCTGCTGGACTGGGCGGAGCGGCACGGCGCGGTGCTCGTCGAGGACGACTACGACACGGAGTTCCGGTTCGAGGACCGCCCGCTCGAACCGTTGCAGAGCCTCGATCCCGCCGGTCGCGTCCTCTACGTCGGCACGTTCTCGAAGACGATGCTGCCGTCACTGCGGCTCGGATTCCTCGTCGCGCCACCATCGCTGCGCCCGGCATTGCGCGCGGCGAAACAGCTTTCGGACTGGCAGGGCGATCTGGCCGTGCAGGCGGCGCTCGCGCGGTTCATCGACGAAGGGCTGCTGGCAAGGCACGTGCGCAGGGCCGCGCGGGAATACCGCGCGCGCCGCGAGCTGGTCAAGGCGGGCCTCGCCGAGGGGTTCGCGGGACGGCTCGAACCGGTCCCCGCCGTGGCAGGGCTCCACCTCTGCGCCCACCTCGGTCCACAAGAGACGGTCGAGATCCCGGAAGTGCTTGCCAGGGCCCGCAAGCTCGGCGTGGTACTGGACGACCTCGCCGACTACCACGCGGAGGGCCGTGGCCGCGCCGGGCTCGTCCTCGGGTACGGCGCGGTCAGGACGGACCGGGTCGCCGAAGGGCTGCGGCGCCTCGCCGCGAGCTTCTGAAATCTGTCCACGACTTTCGCCCGTGGCGGCGAGGCAATAGCCTGTGTGAGCCAGGTCACCGGGTCGGGAGGTTTTTATGCGCATTGCCGATGTTCTGCGAAGCAAGGGCACCGCCGTCGCGACGATCGAACCGCAGCGTTCCGTGTCCGAGCTGCTCGCCGGACTGGCCGAGCACAACGTCGGCGCGATGGTGGTCGTCGACACCGCCGGGATCGCCGGCATCGTCTCCGAGCGCGACGTGGTCCGCAGGCTGCACGAACGCGGTGCCGCGCTGCTCGACGCGCAGGTTTCGGAGATCATGACGACCATGGTCGCGAGCTGCGCGCCGGACGACTCCGTCGACCAGCTCAGCGTCGTGATGACCGAGCGCCGCATCCGGCACGTGCCGGTGCTCGACAAGGGCGAGCTCGCCGGCATCGTGAGCATCGGCGACGTCGTCAAGAGCAGGCTCAACGAGCTGGAGAAGAGCCAGGAACAGCTCGAGGCGTACATCGCGCAGGGCTGAACCTTCCCGGCAGGCGAGACTTACGTCACATCCGGTGCTGTCACAACTCGCTGAGCCGATCCGTCAGGGAGGTGTATTCACCGACAACGGCAAGGAGTGCAGCATGGATGCGCGTTTGAACCTCTTCGGCAACCCCGTCGCGGGCAAGTTCATGAAGCACATCGTGTCGGCGGGCAAGGCCGTCGAGAACGCCGGTCTGCCCGCCGCCACGCAGGAGCTGGTGAAGATCCGCGCCAGCCAGATCAACGGCTGCGGCTTCTGCACCGACATGCACACCAAGGAGGCCACGCACGCCGGGGAAACCCCGGTGCGCCTCAACCTGATCGCCGCGTGGCGGGAGGCCACGGTGTTCACCGACGCCGAGCGCGCCGCACTGGAGCTGACCGAGCAGGGCACCCGCATCGCCGACGCGGCCGGTGGCGTCACGGACGAGGCGTGGTTGAACGCCGCCAAGCACTACGACGAGAACCAGCTCGCCGCCTTGGTGTCGCTCATCGCCGTGATCAACGCCTTCAACCGCTTGAACGTCCTGGTCCAGCAGCCCGCGGGCGACTACAGGGTGGGCCAGTTCGGCTAGCCGTTGGCGATGCCCGATCGGTAGGCGAAGGCGACGGCCTGTGCGCGGTCGCGCAGGCCCGCCTTCGCGAACAAGTGGTTGACGTGGGTCTTCACGGTCGCTTCGCCCACCACGAGCGTTCTCGCGATTTCGGTGTTCGACAGCCCGGCCGCGATCAGCCGCAGCACTTCGACTTCGCGGGCGGTCAGCCCTTCGACCGCTTCGGCGCGCGGCGGGGCCGCCCTCGCCGCCGCGCCCACCAGGCGCTCCTGCAAGCTCGCGTCCACAGTGGACTGGCCGTCGGCCGCCGACCGGAGCGCGCGGGCGATCGCTTCGGCGTCGGCGTCCTTGGTCAGGAATCCCCGCGCTCCCGCGCGCAGCGCGCCCAGCAGGGAGTCGTCGTCGGTGTAGGTGGTCAGCACGACGACCTCGGTGCCGGGATGCCGTGCGCGCACCAGCTCGGTCGTGCGGACCCCGTCCAGCCCCGGCATGCGCAGGTCCACCAGCAGCACGTCGGGATGGTGCTCGGCGACCAGGTCCACGGCTTCGGCGCCGTCCGACGCCGCTCCGGCCACTTCGATGCCCGGCAGCAGGCCCAGCAGCGTGACCAGTCCTTCGCGCACCACGGCCTGATCGTCGGCCAGCACTACCCTGAGCGTCTTGCCGGCACCACCAGGTGCACTCGCCATCCGTCCTCCACCGGTCCGCTGTCCAGTTCGCCGCCGAGCAGCGCTGCCCGTTCGCGCATCCCGCGCAGGCCGAACCCGCCCGCGGCCGGTTCGGCCGGCCGCCGCTCCTGCCGGTCGCGCACCTCCACCCCGATCCGGTCCTCGCGCCTGGTCAGCGTAACGACGACCGGCGCGCCGGGCGCGTGCTTTCGGGTGTTCGACAAGGCTTCCTGCACGGTGCGAGTGATCGTCGCGTGGGCGCCCGCGTCCGGCTCCGTGCTTTCCCCGTCCACCACCAGTTCCGCTCCGGCACCGGTGTCGAGGCGGTAGCCCGCCACGAGATCGTTCAGCTCCCATTCGAGCGGCATCGGCGCGTCGCGCAGCGCGGCGACCGCCTTGCGCGCCTCCACGAGCCCTTCCGCCGCCAGCCGTTGCGCGCGTTCCACCTGCGCGATCGCGTCGTCTGAGGCACCGTCGCGGGCCAGCATGAGCCGGGCACCCTGCAGGTTCAGCGCGAGCCCCGACAACGAGTGGGCGAGGACGTCGTGCAACTCGCGAGCGATCCGCGCGCGCTCCTGCAGCGCGGCCGCGAGGGCGTGTTCCTCGTTCGCCTGCTGCGCCCTCGCCAGGGCGAGTTCGGTCTGCTCCAGCCGTTCGAGCCGTGCCCGCCGGTTGTAGCCGAGCAGCACGACCGAGCCGAGCACCGCCAGCGTGAGGAGCGAGTCGGTGAGATCGCCGTGCGTTCGTACGACGCCGAGCACGACGCACCCGCCACCGAGTGCGATGCCGAAGGCCACCATCAGCCGCGACTGGCCCCGTACCAGGAAGAACACCGCGGTGAACATGCTGACGAGACACCAGTTCTTCGGGGCGAGCAGCCACAGCGCGCCGTTCGAGGCCACGAGGACCAGCAGCAGCGCGCTCGCCGAGCCGGTCGGCAGCCGGCCCGTCCAGAGCATCGGCACCGCGCCGAGCGCGGCCACCGCCAGCACGGGCCACACCCACCCGTCGCGTACCGGGAACACACTGAACAACGGGAACGTGAGCATCGCCAGGCGCACCCATTCGAGGGCGGCGGCGGACCAGTGGCGGTGCGGGCGCGCCGACGTGGTCATGAGGCCCAGCATGCCGGTCGGCGCGCTCAGTCGCGCGCGCTGGCCACCGCGGCCCGCCCGGTGGCCACGCGGAGGCCGAGGCGGCGGGCCCGCTGGTACGCGAGCGCGTTCTGCAGGCCGATGCTCAGGCCGAGGGTGAGCGCCAGCGACGCCGAGGTGAGCGGGCCGTCCGCGCCGAGGTGCGCGCCGAGCACGAGGAACCCGATCCGGACGCCGATCGTGACCAGCCAGAGCACCAGCGTCCTGGCGGTGCCCTGCGCGAACGCGTAGCCGTCCTTCGCGGTGATCGTCGTCGACGCGGCGCGGAGCACGCCGAGCGCGGCCAGCACCGCGAGGTCCACGCCGAGCAGCGCCAGTTCGGTGCCCGACGCGCTGGGCAGCGCCTTGGCGGAGGAGACCACGCCGACCACCACCAGGATCGCCGGGATCAGGGTCAGCCCCCGCGCGCTGAGCCGGTAGCCGCGCACCTGGCGGAAGACGACCCGCCAGATCACCAGCACGGCGATCGCGAGGTAGAGCAGGATGTCGGCGGCACTCACGTCGTTCACGGTCGGGTTTCCCCTCGGCTCGGTTCCAGTGCCCACAGCGTCGCCCTCGGACGGCCTCGCCCGCGTCGGCGCCGGGGTGGGAACCGGGTGGACCGCGAGGTCAACCCGGGGGTGGAGAACGAACCGGGCGGAAGGGCCGGGCAAGCTAGCGCATCCCACCGACAGGAATCCGCCTCCCCGCCGAGATCCAGCCGGGTTGTCCACCGCCGCCCCCGTTGTCCACAGATTCCCCTCCCCGCTCCCACCGCCCCCTCCCGCCCGCCACCGTGGAGGCATGACCACTCCGACCACAGCCACCCGCCACCAGGTCCACGTCCGCGACCCCGGCGAGCTGATCGCGTCCACCCCGTCCCTGCTGGGTTTCCGGCCTGCCGAGTCCCTGGTGGTGCACGCCCACCAGGGCACCCGCATCACGTTCTCGCTCCGGCTCGACATCCCGTCCCGCGAGCACACCGGCGAAGTGGCCGCCACCGCGGCCGGGCTCGCGCTCGGCACCGGCCCGACCGGCGTCACCATCGTGGTGGTGGGTGGCGACGCGCGCGGAGCGCCACCGGGAGAGGTGCCGAACAGTGCGCTGGCGGAGGCCGTGATAGCCGACTGCGCGGCGGCGGGAGTTCCGCTCGTGCACGCCATGTGGGCGCCGGAGATCCGGAAGGGCGCGCCGTGGCGGTGCTACCGCGACCTGGCGTGCGGCGGGACGCTGCCCGAACCGGAGAGCACGGTCGCCGCGGCGGCGACGGCGGCGATCGGGCGTGTCGTCTACGACAGCAGGGAGGAGATGGCGAGCCTGCTCGCGCCCGATGACGTCGCCGAGGTGGCCCGCAGGGCGGTGATGCTCGCCGAGTCCTCCGGCGACCTCGGCACCGATGAAGGGCTGGCCGCGCTGCGAGACGCGCTGGATCGGGTGGCACGGCCCGGTTTCGCACTGTCCAATGCGGACATAGCGACCCTGGCGCGGGCGATGTCGGTGACCGCTGTCCGCGACGCCTGCCTGGCCACGGCACTACCCGCGGGCAGTCCGGAAGCGCTGTCGGCCGAACGGCTGTGGACCGAACTCACCCGCGTCACCCCGGCGCCGGAGCGGGCCGCACCCGCCACCCTGCTCGGCTACTCCGCCTACCTGCGCGGGGAGTGCGCGCTGGCGGGAATGGCACTGGAGGAGGCGCTCGGCGCCGATCCCACCTACCTGCTCGCGCAGTTGCTGCACGCGGCGATGAGCACCGGGCTCAGCCCGGACCGGCTCGTCGGCATCGCCGGGCTCGCCGAGACGTCCTTGGACGGCCCGGATGACTGAGCCCGCGGTGCTATCCCTCGGCCCGGCGCTGGGTGAAGCGCCACGCGTCGGCGACGATGCCGGCGAGGTCGGCCCGTTCGGGCTTCCAGCCGAGCTCCTCGCGGGCGCGGTCGCTGGCGGCGACCAGCACGGCGGGGTCACCGGCGCGCCGGGGCGCCACGGCGGCCGGGATGGGGTGCCCGGTCACCTCGCGGCAGGCCTCGATCACCTGGCGCACCGAGAAGCCGGTGCCGTTGCCCAGGTTGTAGACGAGGTGCTCGCCGGCGCGCGCGTGCCGCAGCGCCAGCAGGTGGGCGTCGGCGAGATCGGACACGTGGATGTAGTCGCGGACCGCGGTGCCGTCCTCGGTGGGGTAGTCCTCGCCGAAGATCTGGATCCGCTCCCGGGCGCCGGTCGCCACCTGCAGCACCAGCGGGATGAGGTGGGTCTCGGTGGCGTGCCGCTCCCCGATGCCGCCGTGCGCGCCCGCGACGTTGAAGTACCGCAGGCTCACCGCGGCGAGCCCGTGCGCGCGGGCGTAGCCGGTGATCGCGAGGTCCACCGCGAGCTTCGTGGCGCCGTAGGTGTTGGTCGGCCGCGTCGGCGCGGTCTCGGCGATGGGCGAGGTCTCCGGCTCGCCGTAGGTCGCCGCGGTCGAGGAGAAGACCAGCCTCGGCGTGCCGTGGTCGCGCATCGCGTCGAGCAGGCGGAGCGTGGTGCCGACGTTGCCGTGCCAGTACTTCGCCGGGTCCTGCATCGACTCACCCACCAGCGACTTGGCCGCGAAGTGCAGCACGCCGTCGTAGGAGCCTTTGGCGAGCAGATCGCGCGTGGCGTCCGCGGCGTCGCCTTCGACCAGCCGGGCGCCCTCCGGAACGGCGTCCGCGTGCCCGGTGGAGAGGTCGTCCACCACGGTGACGGCGTGCCCCTCCGCCAGCAGGCGGGCGGTGCAGACACTGCCGACGTAGCCCGCCCCGCCCGTGACGACCAGGTTCAGGGCGTCGTTCCGCTCGTCTGTCACGTGTGGACCTTTCTCGTCGGTTCGCTCGTCCACTGGAGACGACGTGCGAGGTGCCGCGAGGTTGCCTTCGCGGGCACCGGATCAGTAAGCCGTGTCCCGTCCCGCGCCGGGGGAGGGGGTCGCTACGAAGGTGCGCGGCGGGCGCCAGTCCCGCTCGGCGAACGCGGCGGTCACCGCCGCCCCGACACTGTCCACATCGGACTCCCGCACGAGCGCGATCGCCGAGCCGCCGAAGCCGCCGCCGGTCATCCGCGAACCGAGCGCGCCCGCTGCCTTCGCGGTGTCCACCGCGACGTCGAGCTCCGGTGCGGAAATGCGGTAGTCGTCGCGCATGCTGACGTGCGAGGCGTCGAGCAGCGGGCCGATGTCGGCGAGCCGGTCGGCGTGCAGCAGCTCGACGGTGTCGAGCACGCGCTGGTTCTCCGTGACGATGTGCCGCACGAGCGGCCGCAGGTCCTCCGGCAGCCGTTCCAGCGTTTCCCCGAGCGCGTCCAGTTCGACATCGCGGAGGGCCTTCACGCCGAGCAGTCCGGCGGCCTTCTCGGTGCCGCGCCGCCGATCGCCGTAACCGGATTCGCTGTGCGAGTGCTTCACCCTGGTGTCCATCACGAGCACGCGGAGCCCGGCGGCCGCGGCGTCGAACGGCACCTGCTCCGACTCACCGGACCGGACGTCGAGGAACAGCAGGTGCGCCTCGGTGCAGCACAGCGACGCGGTCTGGTCGAGCAGCCCGGTCGGCGCGCCGACGAAGTCGTTCTCCGACCGCTGCACCCAGCGGGCGACAGCCTGCCGGGTCGGGGTCCGCTCGCCCCCGTCTTCGAGCTCGATACCCGCGGTCCCGAGCAGCGCGAGCGCCACCGCGCACTCCAGCGCGTGCGACGAAGACAGGCCCGCCCCCGAGGGCACGTCACCGGCGACCACCAGATCCGCGCCCGCGGCGAACCCGTGATCGCGCATCACCCAGGCCACACCGGCCGGGTAGGCGGCCCAGCCGTCGATCGCGCCGGGTTCGAGTTCGGCGATCACGGTGGGCTCGGAGCGCTGGAGCTTGCCGTCGGAGCCGAGCGTCGCCACGGTGAGCACGCCGTCCTCCCGCGGCGTCGCGGCCACGGCGAGGCGGTGCGGCAGTGCGAACGGCAGCACGAACCCGTCGTTGTAGTCGGTGTGCTCGCCGATCATGTTGACCCGGCCCGGCGCCGACCACACCCCGGCGGGGGCGCGGTCGTGCACGGTCCGGAACGCTCGGGCCGCGTCGGCTGCCGGGCTCACCGCGCCTGCGCCAGCACGGCGTGCAGCACGGAGATCGGCACCTGCATCGAGTCGGTGTCCCCACTGATCTCGATGGTGGAACCGCCACCGGCGGCCCTGCCGACGGTCACCGTCCGGCCAGGGATGAGCCCGACCGACTTCAGCTCCACCATCAGCTTCTCGTCGAGCTGCACGTGTTCGGCGATCCGGCGGATCTCCACCGCGCCCCCGCCCGCGCGGGCGAACTCGTCCAGGCGCACCAGGTCGGCCTCGACGGGCAGCGCGGGCTCCCCGCCCTCGCCGAGCTTGTCGAGCCCCGGGATCGGGTTGCCGTACGGCGAGGTCGTCGGGTGGTCGAGGAGCTTGACCAGCTTGCGCTCCACCGCCTCGCTCATCACGTGCTCCCAGTGGCACGCCTCGTTGTGCACGTGCTCCCACTCGAGCCCGATGACGTCGAGCAGGAGGCGCTCGGCCAGGCGGTGCTTGCGCATCACCGCGATCGCCAGTTCCCTGCCGTGGTCGGTGAGCTGCAGATGCCGGTCGTCGGCCACCACCACGAGGCCGTCCCGCTCCATCCGCGCGACCGTCTGGCTGACGGTCGGGCCGCTCTGCTGCAATCGCTCCGCGATCCGCGCGCGCAGCGGTACGACACCCTCTTCTTCGAGTTCGTAGATGGTCTTCAAGTACATCTCAGTGGTGTCGATGAGATCGTTCACGCTGTCCCCTTCGTCCGCGTCGCTTATCGTAGTCGCTCACCCCAGCGCCCCGGCCCACGCAATGGCATAACGCCGTCTCGAGTCGGAAAAGTCCCGCCGACCTGCGAGGATCGTCACGGACAGTGCAGGATGGCGGTCATGGGTCCTCTCCTCACGAACAGCGCGCTTGCCGAGACACTGTCCGCTTCCGCGCCGCGACGGCCGGTTGTCCTCGACGTGCGCGGGGGTCTCGGGCACCCGCCCGCCGCTGAGTCCTATCAGGAGGGTCACCTGCCGGGTGCGGTGTTCGTCGACCTGGACGCCGACCTCGCCGGCGCGCCGGGAGCGCGCGGGCGGCACCCGCTGCCCGAACCCGGCGATCTCCAGCGGGTGCTGCGCGCGGCCGGGGTGCGGCCGGGGGAGCCGGTCGTCGTGTACGACCACGGCGACGGGTCGATCGCCGCGCGGGCGTGGTGGCTGCTGCGCTGGGCGGGGCACGACGAGGTCGCCGTGCTGGACGGCGGATACGCCGCGTGGGTCGCCGACGGCCACGCGGTTTCCACGGAGGTCCCGTCGCCCGAACCGGGTGACGTCGTGGTGCGTCCCGGCTCGATGCCGACCGTCGACGCGGGCGAAGCGGCTTCGCTCGCCAGGTCCGGCACGCTGCTCGACGCGCGGGCGCCCGAGCGCTACCGCGGGGAGACCGAGCCGGTGGACCCTCGCGCGGGGCACGTTCCCGGTGCGCTCAACGCCCCGTTCGCACGGCACACCGACGAGCGAGGGCGCTGGCGGTCGCCTTCGGAGCTGGCGAAGCTCTTTTCCGACACCGGTGTGCCCGCGGACGGGACGGTCGGCGCCTACTGCGGCTCCGGTGTGACAGCCTGCTCCGTCGTGCTCGCGCTCGAGGTGGCCGGCAGGGCCCGGCCCGCCGCGCTCTACCCGGGTTCGTGGTCCGAGTGGGCCGCCGACGCGGACCGGCCGGCGGCCACCGGCGGTGAACCCGGCTGACCCGCGTCGAGCCGGGCTCGCGCGGCGCCGAGCGGTTACAGTGCGGTACATGCCGCACCCCGCCGTCGTCTGGGACTCCGCACTGCTCAAGTACGACCTCGGCGGCGAGCACCCGTTCAACCCGGTGCGGCTCGAGCTGACCATCCGGCTCGCCACCGAGCTCGGCGTGCTCGAGGACATCCCGCTGCTGGTGCCCGAACCCGCGTCCGACGACGAACTGCGCCGCGTGCACTCCGACGAGTACCTCGCGGCGGTGAAACAGGCTCCGCTCGCCGGATGGGACGTCGGACACGGGCTCGGCACCACCGACAACCCGGTGTTCAGCGACATGCACGACGCCACCGCGCTCGTCGTCGGGTCCACCCTGCTCGGGGCGCG
The DNA here is from genome assembly GCF_039529815.1 of Amycolatopsis minnesotensis. NCBI lineage: Bacteria > Bacillati > Actinomycetota > Actinomycetes > Pseudonocardiales > Pseudonocardiaceae > Amycolatopsis > Amycolatopsis minnesotensis. The sequence continues at coordinate 86,471 of NZ_BAAANN010000016.1, forward strand.
CGCGATCGCGGAGGGCGCCACCCGCCGCGCGGTCAACATCGCGGGCGGGCTGCACCACGCGATGCGCGATCACGCGTCCGGGTTCTGCGTCTACAACGACTGCGCGGTGGCGATCTCGTGGCTGCTCGACCACGGCTTCGAGCGCATCGCCTACGTGGACACCGACGTGCACCACGGCGACGGCGTGCAGACCGCGTTCTACTCCGACCCGCGCGTACTGACCGTCTCCCTGCACCAGCACCCGTTCACGCTGTGGCCCGGCACCGGGTACTCCGCCGAAACCGGCGGGCCCGGTGCCGAGGGCACGGCGGTGAACATCCCGCTGCCGCCGGGGACGCGCGACCCCGGCTGGCTCCGCGCGTTCCACGCCGTGGTGCCGTCGCTGCTCGCGGAGTTCCGGCCGCAGGTGCTCGTCACCCAGTGCGGGGTGGATTCGCACGAAGAGGACCCGCTCGCGGATCTTTCGCTGTCCGTCGACGGGCACCGCACCATCTACCGCACCCTGCGCGCACTGGCCGAGGAGCACGCCGAAGGCCGGTGGCTGGCCGTCGGCGGCGGTGGTTACCAGCTGATCAGGGTGGTGCCGCGGTCGTGGACGCACCTGCTGGCGACCGTGCTGGACCGCGACCTCGACCCGGGCACCCCGGTACCGCCGGGCTGGCGGACCTCGGTCGGGCGCGCGGCGCCCAACGCGGAGCTCCCGCTGAAGATGACCGACGGTGCCGAAACGGAATACCGGGCCTGGGGCGATGAACGCGACGAACCGGTCGACGTCGCCGTCCGCGACACCCGGCGCGCGGTGTTCCCCGCGCACGGCCTCGATCCTGACGATCCGAGGGACTAGCCATGAGCACCCACGACACCGACGACGTGCTCTTTCCAGCGGAGGAGTCATGACCACCGCCACGCCCGCCGCGCACGACCCCTACGACTACCCGAGGGCGTGGGAAGCCGATGTGGTGCTGTCCGACGGCGGGACCGTGCACCTGCGCCCGATCGTCCCCGACGACGCCGACGGCCTGGTCGCGTTCCACGGGAAGCTGTCGGAGCGGACGCGGTACCTGCGCTACTTCGGTGCCTACCCCCGGATCCCGCAGCGCGATCTGGAGCGCTTTTCCACCGTCGACCACCACGACCGCGTCGCCTTCGTCGCGCTGCTCGGCGACGACATCGTGGCGGTCGGCCGCTACGAGCGGCTCGGCGACGCCCCGTCGGCGGAGGTCGCGTTCGTGGTGGACGACGCGCACCAGGGCCGCGGGCTCGGCTCGATCCTGCTGGAGCACCTCGCCGCGGCCGCTTCGGAGTGCGGGCTGCGCCGGTTCGTCGCCGAGGTGCTCGCGGAGAACTCGCCGATGGTGCGGGTGTTCCGCGACGCCGGTTACCAGGTGAGCAGGGCGATCGAAGAGGGCGTCCTGCACCTCGAATTCGACATCGACCCGACCGAGGAGTCGCTCGCCGTCGCCCGCTCCCGCGAGCAGGCCGCCGAGGCGCGCAGCGTGCACAACCTGCTGCACCCGCGCTCGGTCGCGGTGATCGGGGCGTCGACGGATCCCACGAAGATCGGGTACGCGGCGCTGACGAACCTGCTCTCGGCCGATTTCGCGGGCACCGTCTACCCGGTCAACCCCGAGCACCGGTCGGTGCGGGGCGTGCGCGCCTATCCGTCCGTTGTGGACATTCCGGACCCGGTGGACCTGGCCGTGGTCGCGGTGCCCGCTGACCAGGTGGAGTCCGTTTTGGACGGTGCGCTCGCCAAGGGGGTGAAGACCTTGCTCATCGTTTCGGGCGGGTTCGCCGAAGCCGGGCCGCACGGGCTGCACGCCGAGCTGCGGCTGGTCGGGGAGGCGCGCGCGCACGGGATGCGGGTGGTCGGGCCGAACGCGCTCGGCGTGCTGAACACCGACCCGGCGATCCGGCTCAACGCGACGCTCGCACCGCGCCTGCCCGCGCGGGGCCGCACCGGGTTCTTCTGCCAGTCCGGTGCCCTCGGCACGGCGATCCTCGCCGACGCGGAGGCGCGCGGACTCGGCCTGTCCACGTTCGTCTCGGCGGGCAACCGCGCGGACGTCTCCGGCAACGACCTGCTCCAGTACTGGGAGACCGATCCGAACACCGATCTCGTGCTGCTCTACCTCGAATCGTTCGGCAACCCGCGCAAGTTCGCCAGGCTGGCGCGGCGGCTGGCCCGCAGCAAACCGGTGGTCGCGGTGAAGTCGGGCCGCCACGCGGTGCGCCCGCAGCTCGCCGCGACCTCGGCCGAGGTCGACGAATCCAGCGTGCAGGCGCTGTTCGAGCAGGCGGGCGTGGTCCGCGTCGAGTCGTTGGCGCAGCTCTTCGACACCGCGCTCGTGCTGGCGCACCAGCCCCTTCCCGCGGGGCCGAGGGTCGGCATCGTGGGCAATTCGAGCGCGATCGGGTTGCTGGCCGCGGACACCGCGCGGGCGCAGGGCCTGCGACTGGCGTTCGACCCGGTGGACGTGGGCACCCAGACCGGGCCGGCGGAGTTCGCGGCGGCGGTGCGGGAAGCACTGAACTCGCCGGACACCGACGCGCTGGTGGTGGTGTTCGTCCCGCCGCTGGCGATTCCCGGCACGACCTATGCGCGGGCGCTGCGCGAAGTGGTTACCGCGCTGGGCAAGGACAAGCCGATCGTCTCGACCTTCCTCGCCGCGGAGGGCGTGCCAGCGGAGCTGGCCGTGCGCACAGAGGACGGCGCGCCCACGCGGGGCTCGGTGCCCTCCTATCCCAGTCCCGAGCGCGCGGTGACGGCGCTGGCACGAGTTGTGCGGTACGCGGCATGGCGGCAGCGGCCACAGGGAAATCTGGTGCGGCCAGCCGAGATCCACACCGAGCAGGCGCAGGAGGTCGTGCGCGAGTTCCTGTCCACAGTGGACGACAGGACGACGGTGCTCGAAGACGCCGAGGTGGTGCGGCTCCTTGCCTGCTACGGAATCGATGTGGTGCCGTTCAAGGTGGTGCTGTCGGCGGACGAGGCGGCGGCTGCCGCTGGCGAACTCGGGTACCCGGTGACCCTGAAGGCCGTCGACGAGCGCCTCCGCGGCAGGCCGGACCTGGCCGGGGTGCGGCTCGACCTCAACTCCGAGGACGCGGTGCGGACCGCGTACGAGGACATCAAGGTCGTTTCGGGGGACGACGAGGTGTACGTCCAGCAGATGGCGCCGAAGGGCATGTCGTGCGTGATCGGGCTGCAGGACGACCCGTCGTTCGGCACCCTGGTGTCCTTCGGGCTGTCCGGCGTGGTCAGCACGCTGCTCGGCGACCGCGCCTACCGCGCCGTCCCGCTGACCGACGTGGACGCGGCCACGCTGATCCGCGAGCCGAGGACGGCGCCGCTGCTGACCGGCTACCGCGGCGACGAGCCGGCGGACCTCGCCGCGCTGCAGGACCTGGTGCAGCGCGTCGCCGCACTGGCCGAGGACAATCCCGAGGTGCGATCCCTGTCGCTGGACCCGGTGCTGGCCTCACCGGACGGGGTGTTCGTGGCGAACGCGCGGATGGTGCTGGGTCCGCCGCCGTCGCGCCCGGACTCGGGCCCGCGCCGCCTCCGCCCGATCACGGCGCCGGACTGAGGTCCGCCCACCACCGTTCGGCGACGCGCGGGTGTGAGCGCAGCCAACCGAGCAGGGCGTTTTCCCCGTAGGCGGCCAGCAACGGGTTGTCCGCGTCCTGGGTGACGCCTCGCGCCCGCGCCGCCAGTTCGGGCGGCAGCGGCAACGGCTCGACGACGGCGTCGAACCTCGGCGCCAGGAAGAACGGCACCGAGTACCGGTCGACGGGCTGGCTGAGTACGCGGTGGTCGGTCGCCTTCAGGTAGCCGCCGGTGGCGATTTCGAGCATCTCGCCGATGTTCACCACGAACGCGCCCGGCAGCGGCACCACGTCGATCCAGGAGCCGTTGTCCCGGCGCACCTGCAGGCCGCCGATCTCGTCCTGCTGGAGCAGCGCGAGGTAGCCGTAGTCCTTGTGCGCGCCGACGCCCTGGTCCGTCGACCGCCGGGGCGGGTAGTGCACGACCTTCAGGTGGATCGCGGCTTCGTCGTCGAACCACCGGTCGAAGTAGCCGTCGGCCTGCCCGAGCGCGGCGGACAGCGCGCGGAGCACTTCGCGGGACACGCGCAGCGCTTCCACCTGCCATTCGAGGACGGTTTCGCGGAGTTCGGGTAGCGCGGACGGCCACTGGTTCGGGCCGATCAGGCGCAGGTAGGCGGGGGAGGGTGTGGTCAGCGCCGCGCGTTCCCGGCCGATGTCGAGCTGTTCGCGCCAGTCGGCGGCGCCCGCGGTCTGCTCGGTACCGGTCCGCGTGTAGCCGCGGAAGTGCGGGGAGCGCACGTTTTCGATCTCGAGCCGCTGGGCCTCCGGCAGCGCGAAGAACCGCCGCGCCACGGTGAACAGGCGTTCGGTGAGACCGGCGGGGACGCCGTGCCCGACCAGGTAGAAGAACCCGACCTCGTGCGCGGCGGAGCGCAGGTCGCCGAGGAACCGGGCGCGATCGGTGCGGAACCGCGAGAGGTCGACGACCGGCAGCGTGGACGGCCCGGATGCGGACGGGGAGCGCGGCGTGTCGGTCACCGCACCAGGACACCACCCGCTCGCGGCGCGGCACCACCGCTCCCGGAGTGTGGAAGCGTCCGACGGACTTTACGTTTTTTGCTCTCTTGTCAATCAAGGTGTACATGACTTACAGTTTTGTAAACTCAGGCGAAGGAGGCGACATGAGCAGTGCGACGGGATCGGTCACGGCGGCCTCGGCCGAGCGGTGGACCGACCGCAAGCGCTACCTCTGGCTGATCGGGCTGGTGGTGCCCTCGCTGGCGTTCCTGGCGATCGGGCTGCACGCGGCGACCGGCTGGGGCGTGTGGTTCTGGATCGGCCCGCTGGTGATCCTGGTGATCGTGCCGCTGATCGACCTGGTGGCGGGGCTGGACCGGGCCAACCCGCCGGACGACATGATCGAGGCGCTGGAGCGGGATCGCTACTACCGCTGGATCACCTACGCGTTCCTGCCGATCCAGTACCTCGGCTTCGTCTTCGCCTGCTGGCTGATCGCCACCGGTGACCTGACCGCAGTGGACAAGATCGGGCTCGCGGTGTCGATCGGCTGCATCGGCGGCATCGGCATCAACACCGCGCACGAACTGGGGCACAAGAAGGAGAGCCACGAGCGCTGGCTGTCCAAGATCGCGCTGGCGCAAAGCTTCTACGGGCACTTCTACATCGAGCACAACCGCGGCCACCACGTCCGGGTCGCCACGCCGGAGGACCCGGCCAGCAGCAGGCTCGGCGAGAGCTTCTACCGGTTCTGGCCGCGCACCGTGTTCGGCTCGCTCGCCTCGGCTTGGGGCCTGGAGCGCAAGCGCTACGCACGGCGGAACCAGCACCCGTTCCGGATCGGCAACGACGTGCTCAACGCCTGGCTGATGTCGGCGGTGCTGTGGGTGGCGATGATCGCCTGGCTCGGCGTCGGCATCCTGCCGTACCTGGTGGTCCAGGCGGTGATCGGGTTCTCGCTGCTGGAGGTGGTGAACTACCTGGAGCACTACGGGATGTTGCGCCGCCAGGTCGGCTCGCCGGAGCGCCGCCGCTACGAGCGGGTGGACCCGAGCCACAGCTGGAACTCCAACAACATCGCCACCAACGTCCTGCTGTACCACCTGCAGCGGCATTCCGACCACCACGCCAATCCGACCCGGCGCTACCAGACGCTGCGGGACTTCGCGGAGTCCCCGGTCCTGCCCACCGGGTACGCCGGGATGATCGTGCTCGCGCTGGTCCCGCCGATGTGGCGGCGCGTGATGGACAAGCGGGTGCTCGCGCACTTCGACGGTGACCTCGGCCGCGCCAACATCCAGCCGGGCAAACGGGAAAAGCTGCTGGCCCGCTACGGCGCCACCGAGCGTATGTCCGAAAAGGACGGAGCGGGCGCCGACACCAGGGGAGACGCCGCCGACGGCGGGATGTGCCCCGGCTGCGGCTACGTCTACGACGAAACGCGCGGCGACCCGAGGGAGGGGTTCCCGGCGGGCACACCGTGGTCGGCGATCCCCGATTCGTGGTGCTGCCCCGACTGCGGTGTGCGGGAAAAGGTCGATTTCGTGGCACCGGGAAGGGTGAGCGCGTGATGAAGATCGAAGCGGACCGTGCCAAGTGCGACGGGCTGGGCATGTGCGAGGCGATGGCCCCGGACTTCTTCGAGGTCGGTGCCGACGGCACCGTCGTGGTGCTCGACGAGAGCCCCGGCGAGGAGCACCGCGAGGATCTCGCCGCCGCGGTGGACGCCTGCCCGGTGCTGGCGCTGAAACTGCTGGAGCGGACATGACCCTCGTCGTGGTCGGCGCGTCGCTCGCCGGGCTGCGCGCGGTCGAGTCCGCCCGCCGCACCGGTTACCGGGGCCGGATCGTCCTGGTCGGCGCGGAAGAGCACCTGCCGTACGACCGGCCGCCGCTGTCCAAGGCGTTCCTCGGCGCGGACGGTCCCACCGCGGTCGAGCCCCTGCGCACCGAGGCCGAGCTGCGCGACGACCTCGGCGTCGAGCTGATGCTCGGCTCGGCGGCGACGGCGCTCGACGCCACCGCTCGCGAGGTGTCGGTGGCGGGTGCCGCGGTCGGCTACGACGCGCTGGTGATCGCCACCGGTACGACCGCGCGGCGGTTCCCCGGCACGGAGGGGATTTCCGGTGTGCACACGTTGCGCACGGCCGAGGACGCCGCGGCCGTGCGAGCCGGGTTGGACGCCGGTGGGCGCACAGTCGTGGTCGGCGCCGGGTTCATCGGCTCGGAGGTCGCCTCCGCGGCGCGCGGACGGGGGTTGCCGGTCGCGATCGTGGAAACGGAGAAGGTGCCGCTTTCCCGTTCGGTCGGCGCGCACGCGGGCACGGTGTGCGCCGATCTGCACCGCGCGGCCGGTACCGAGCTGCGCCTCGGCACCGCGGTCAGCGGGTTCGAGACCGGCGGCGGCGCGGTGACCGGAGTGCGGCTGGACACCGGCGAGGTGCTGCCCGCCGATCTCGTGGTCACCGGGATCGGGGTCGGCCCGGCCACCGGATGGCTCGAGGGCAGCGGCGTGCACCTGCACGAACGCGACCGGGGCGTGGTGTGCGATTCGACGTTGTACGCGGGCGCGCCAGGGGTCTACGCCGCCGGCGACGTCGCGCACGTGCCGAATCCGGGCTTCGACCAGGAGCTGATGCGGCTGGAGCACTGGACCAGCGCGGCCGAGCAGGGTGCGGCCGCCGCGCGCCACGCGCTCGATCCGGCGGCGGCTCGCCCGCTCTCGCCCGTGCCGTACTTCTGGTCGGACTGGTACGGGCACCGCGTGCAGTTCGTCGGCACGCCCCGTGCCGACGAGGTCGTGGTGGCGGTGCCTGCCGAGGCCGGGTTCACCGCGCTCTACCGCCGCGACGACCGGATCGTCGGCGCGCTCACCGTCGACCGGCCCCGCGACATCATGAAGTACCGCCGCCGCATCGCCGGGCGAGCGCCGTGGCAGGACGCGCTCGCCTTCGCCGCCGCCAGCCGCGAGGTCGCCGCCTAGAATGACGATCATGAGTGAGGCCTCGCCGACCGAGGGCGGCCGGTACCGGCAGCCGATCATCGCGGCGGCCGTCGAGCTGACCGCCGACGCGGGCTGGGCCGCGGTCACCATGGCCGGGCTGGCCGAACGGGTGGGCGTCAGCCGCCAGACCGTTTACAACGAGGTCGGTTCGAAGGCGGCGCTCGCCGACGCCATGATCTCCAGCGAGCTCGCCCGGTTCCTCTCGCTCGTCGGCGACGCCTTCGACCGGCAGCCCGACGATCTCGTCGAGGCCATTTACGAGGCGGTGCGCGCGGTACTCGACCTCGCCCGCGAGCACACCCTCCTGCGCGCGATCGTGTCCGCCACGCACAGCGCCGACACCGAACTGCTGCCCCTGCTGACCACCGGGGCGGGTTCGCTGCTCGCCGAGGCCAAGGGCGTCCTGACCACGCGCGTGCTGGCCTACCGCCCCCCACTGGACGACGACCAGCTCGCCGTGGTGGTCGATCTCGTCGTCCGCGCCGTGCTCAGCCACGTCATGCGGCCGTCCGACCCGCCGGGCAAAGTCGCCGACGGCGTCGCGTGGATGGCGGCGCGCGCGCTCGACGTCACGCCGCGGCAGTCGCTGCGGACCGCGCCACCGGTACGGGCCACGCGGCGCGGTTAGCTGCCGGTGGCCCGTACCGTGTTGTGCGGTAAGGGAAATCAGGCGGGTGCCGATTCGAAGCGCCGGTTCCGGTCGAGCACCCGCAGCCCGATCGCGCACGCGGCACCGAGTGCGACGAGGCCCAGCCACGGGATCTCCGGCAGGCCGGCCGCGCGCGCCAGGTCGAGCACGGTTCCGGTGCCGAGGTTGCCCGCGAGGATCCCGACGCCGACGATCGTGTTGTAGAACCCGTAGTGGGTGGCGACGAGCCGGTCGCCGGAGAGGCGCACCACGGTGTCCATTTCGAACGGGAACACCGCGACCGTGCCCAGCGTCAGCAGGATCGCCGCCACGACGAGCGCGCCGCCCGCGACCACCGGTCCCGTGCGCGCGGCGGCCAGCGGGGCGGCGAACGACGCGGCCATCAGCGCGAGTCCGGCGGCCACGCAGGTGCCGGGGGACCAGCGGGCCTTCAGCCAGCCGGTGACCTTGAGCTGGCCGAGCACGGCCAGCGCGCCCGAGACGGCGAACAGGGCGGCGGTCAGCGCGGTGCCCGGCACACCCGGTCCCGCGATCCGGCGGGCTTCCATCGGCAGCGCCAGGTACATCTGGAACGACAGCACGTACGACCCGGTCATGACCAGTGCGAACAGGACGAACGAGCGGTTGGCCGCCACCACCCGCCAGTCGGCGAGCACCGAACGGCGGTTCCCGTGTTCGACGTCCGGCGTGTTCGGCGGCAGCGCGCGGAGCTGGACGACGGTCAGCGCCGCGAACACCGCGGCCGCCACCAGGCAGGTGAGCCGGAAGTCCACTGTGGTCAGTGCGAGCCCGACGATGGGCCCGGCGAGGATGCCGCCTTGGTAGAACACGTTGAACACGGCGAAGGCCTCCACCCGCCGCGGTCCCGAGTCGGCGGCGAGGTAGGCGCGGACCGCCGGGTTGAACAGGGCGCCGGCGAACCCGGTCGCCGCCGAGGCGATGATCAGCGTGGGCAGCGAGTCGACGACGCCGAGCACCGCGAACCCGGCGGTGCGCAGCACGCAGCCCGCGACGATGAGGGGTTTGCAGCCGAACCGGTCGGCCAGCGTGCCGCCGACGAGGAACATGCCCTGCTGCGAGAAGTTCCGGATCCCGAGCACCAGCCCGACCGCCCACCCGGCGAGCCCGAGCGGCCCGGCGAGGTAGCTCGCCAGGTAGGGCATCAGCATGTAGAAGCCGACGTTGATGGTGAACTGGTTGACCATGAGCAGTTTGCTCGGCCGGTCGAACGACCGGAACTGCCGGAGCAGCGGCGTCACCGGACACCCCGCACGTTCGCGCAGCGCGTCCACCGTTCGACGACCCGGTCGCCCGGGTGCGCGATCGTCTCCGGGCCGGCGGGTGGCCGCCCGTCCAGCAGGCCGTGGTGCGCGCAGTATTCATCGTTGTAGACGGTGTCGAAGTAGCGGTGCGGCCCGTCCGGGAACACCGCCGCGATCCGCACGTCGGGGTCGTGGGTGCGCGCGATCCAGCCTGCCACCAGCGCGACCGCGCCGACGCTCCACCCGCCGGTCGCGTGGTGGGTGGCGGCGAGCCCGCGGCACGTCCACACCGCGTCCGCCGGGGTGACCCAGTGGACCTCGTCGAACGCGTCGTGGTCCACGTTGCGCGGGTGGATGCTGGAGCCGAGGCCGCGCATGAGCCGCGTGCGCGCGGGCTGCCCGAAGATCGTGGAGCCGACGGTGTCCACGCCGACCAGCCGCAGCCGGGGGAAGTACCGCTGGAGCACCCGGAACACGCCCGCGGAATGCCCGCCGGTGCCCACCGAGCAGACCAGCACGTCGATCCGCCCGAGCTGCGCGGCCAGCTCGTCGGCGAGCGGCGCGTACGCGGTCACGTTGTCCGGGTTGTGGTACTGGTCAGGGCACCATGCGCCCGGCCGGTCCGCCAGCAGCTCGCGCACGCGGTCCCGGCGAGCTTGCTGCCAGCCGCCGGTGGCGTGCGGCCGCGTGACGACGTCGACGCGGGCGCCGTGCGCGGCGAGCAGGCGGAGCATGATCGGTTCCATGCCGGGATCGGTGACGAGCGTGACGGGGTGCCCGTGCACGATGCCCGCCAGCGCCAGCCCCAGGCCGAGCGTGCCGCTGGTCGATTCGACGATGGGGGCGCCTTCGGCGAGTTCACCGCGTTCCTCGGCCTGCGCGACCATGTGCAGCGCGGGCCGGTCCTTCATGCCGCCGGGGTTGAATCCTTCGAGCTTGGCCCAGAACCCGCGGCCGGTGCGGGTGAGCGGGTCTTCGATCCACAGCACGGGCGTGTTCCCGACGGCGAGCGCGGGTGACTGGCAGCGGGCGGCGGTGGTCAGCGACCTGGCGGAAGCCGGAGTGGGCAGGACAGCGTTCATCAGGGCAACCTTCGATCTCGTGTGCTGAGCGGAGGCGGGCGCGCGGGAGCGCCGGACGGGCCAGTGGTGGCGGCCTCCGTGCGGGATGAGCTGGCGGACGCGTGTGCGCCGGGAAACTCAGATCCGGAAGACGCAGAGATCGACGAGCAGGCGCCTGCTCGGCGGGCGGAAAGCCGGTGCGCGCACGGAAATCGTGGACGCGGGGCGGATCGCGAGAGCGGGGCTGTCCGGTGTTACCGCAGCCGACGGGGCACCGGAATCGCGGAGCGGGATCGGGACGACTCCGGCGGCGACGTGTTCCGAAGGCTCGTGCTGGCCGCGATGCCCGTGCTCGGGGCACGAATCACCCTGGGCCGCGGCGAACACGCTGTGGCCGCCGGGTGCGGCGAGACCGGCTTCGGCGTGCAGCCCGGCCGCGGCGATCAGGCCCAGCAGCGCGAGGACGAAGAACCGCGCCAGCCGCGTAGCCACCCGAGCACCCACAGTCGCGACCGTACCAGTGCGGAGGGTGTCCGCGCCGCTGCGGACGAGTGATCTTCCCGATTCACCCTCGGCGGGGGACCTCATCCGGATTTGACGCCACGGCAAGGAACCCCGACGCGTGGTAGCCGTCGGCCCCGCGCGCCCACACGGGATCGGCGCCCCGGGTGCCGTCCGCCGCCAGCGCCCGTTTGACCACCTTGTGCGTCGAGGTCTTCGGGAACGCGGTGCAGATCCGCACGTGGCGCGGGAGCTGCTTGGGGCCCAGATCGCCTTGTTCGGCGAGGAAATCGCCGAACGCCGACGGGGTGAGCGTGCCTTCGCGGAGTACGAGCGCGGCCATCACCTGGTCGCCGACCCGCTCGTCCGGTACTGCGTAGACCGCGGCCTCGGCGATGTCGGGATGGCGCAGCAGCACCCGTTCGATCGGGGCCGTGCCGAGGTTCTCGCCGTCGACCCGCAGCCAGTCGCCGAGCCTTCCCGCGAAGTAGCAGTAGCCGTCCGCGTCGGCGTAGGCGAGGTCGCCGGTGTGGTAGACGCCGTCGCGCAACCGTTCCGCGTCGGCGTCGGGATCTCCGTAGTACCCGGCGAAGGCGCCCGCGCCCGCGGTGTTGACCAGTTCGCCGATCGCCTCGGCGCCGTTCGTCAGCCGCCCGTTGCCGTCGAACTCGGCCGGTGGGCACCGGGTGCCGCGTTCGGGATGCCGGATCTCGACGTCGTCCGGCGTCTTGCCCAGCGAGCCGGCCGGGGTCTCCGCGGTGCGGGAGAAGCCGATGCCGCCTTCTGTCGAGCCGAACGCGTCGACGACGCGGCACGAGAACCGCTCGGCGAACGCGGCGAGATCCGCTTCGGCGCCTTCGTTGCCGTACACCAGGCGCAGCGGGTTGTCCGCGTCGTCGTGGCGCGGCGGGGTGGCGACCACATAGGACAGCGGCTTGCCGACGTAGTTCGCATAGGTGGCGCCGAACCGGCGGACGTCGTCGAAGAACCCGGACGCGGAGAAGTGCCGCCGGAACGCGACGGTGCCGCCCGCGGCGAGACCGACTGCCCAGCCCGCCATCACCGCGTTCGAGTGGAACATCGGCATCGAGACGTACGCGGTGTCGTGTGTGGACAGTCCGAACCGGCCGGCGAGCATGCGGCCGGGGAAGGCGATCTTGCCGTGCGTGCACCGGACCGCCTTGGGATCGCCGCTGGTGCCCGAGGTGAAGATCAGCATCACCAGGTCCGCGGGGTCCGCGGCCACCGGGTTCGGCGGCGAGCCGCGCCGCGCGCCGAGCGTGTCCGTCCATTCCGGACTGTCCAAGGCGAACACCGGGACCGGGCAGCGGTCCAGCAGCGGGAGGAAGCGGCGTTCGGCGAGCACGAACTGGCAGTCGGCGAGTGCGATGTCGCGTGCGAGCGCTTCGCCACGGCGGGTGGGGTTGAGCCCGACGAGCACGGACCCGGACAGCGCGGCACCGCCGAGCAGGAACGAGAACGAAGGCACGTTCCCGGCCAGCACCCCGACGTGCGGCGGGACCTCCCGCCGCAGCATCGAACGGAGCGCGGCGCCGTGTTCCGCGCACGCCTGGACGTGCTCGCCCCACGACCACACGGCGTCTTCGTAGCGCAGGCACGCACGCCCGGAGTCCGCGTGCCCGAGCAGCAGCGCCGTGACCGTCAGGTCACTCACGACGAGGACGCCAGCAGCCCGCCGAGCGCCCGTAGCTGCGCGGTCGCGCCACCGAGCGCGAACTCGTTCCGTTTCGCCGCCACGAAGTAGCGGTGCAGCTCGTGCTCGGTGTCGATGCCGACGCCGCCGTGGACGTGTACGGCCGTGTGCGCGACGCGGTGCCCGGCTTCGGCGGCCCAGAACTTCGCGGTCGCGACCGCTTCGGCGGCGGGCTCGCCTTCGGAAAGCAGCCAAGCGGCCTGCCACAGGGTGAGCCGCACCGCTTCGACGTCGGCGTAGGCGTCGGCGAGGCGCTGGCGGACGGCCTGGAAGCTGCCGATCACGGCGTCGAACTGGCGGCGTTCGCGGGCGTGCGCGGCGGTCAGCTCCAGCGCCCGTTCGAGGACGCCGAGCTGGAGCGCGCACAGGCCGGTGGTGCCGCGCAGCCGGAGCCATTCCGCCACGCCGGCGCCGGGATCGCCCAGCAGCGCGGAATCGGGGACCGTCGCGCCGGTCAGGGTCACCAGCGCCGAGTCGCCCCGGTCGACGGTCCGCTGCGGTTCCACGAGCAGACCGGGGTTGTCCGTGGCGAGCACGAACACCACGACGCCATCGGCGGTGTCGGCGGGGACGAGCAGCGCGTCGGCGTCGGCCGCGGCTCCGACGGCGGTCTGGGTCCCGGACAGCCGCCATCCGGAAGCGCTCCGCGCCGCGGTGAACCCGGGAGCCACCGAGACGTCCGGCAGCGCGACCGCGAACACCTTTTCCCCGCGCAGCGCCGGAATCAGTAAGCGTTCGAGATGCTCGCCGCGGCCGAACTCGGCGAGCGCGGCGGCGGCCATGGTCACCGTCGGCAGGTACGGCAGCGGGGCGACCGCGCGCCCGAGTTCGATCAGCACGCTGCACTGCTCCAGCACGCCGAAACCGCCACCGCCCACGGCGGAGGGCAGCCCGGCGTCGATCAGCCCGGCGCGGCCGAACTCCGTCCACAGTGCACGGTCGGTCCGCCCCGATCCGTGCGGGCCGAGGGTTTCGGGGGTGACGCGGTCGCCGAGGATCCGGCGGGCCAGCCCCGCGAGATCGCCCTGCGCTTCGGTGAGTGTGAAGTCCATGGAACCCTCCTCAGCGGGTGACGGGCAGGCCGAGCGCGGTCGCGGCGACGATGTCGCGCTGCACTTCGTTGGTGCCGCCGCCGAAGGTCAGGATCAGCGACGACCGGTGCATCCGTTCGATCCGCCCGTGCAGGAGCGCACCCGGCGAGCCTTCGCGGACGACCGCGCCGGCGCCGAGCACCTCCATCAGCAGGCGGTAGGCCTCGGTGGCGAACTCGGTGCCGAACACCTTCGTCGCCGAGGCGTCGGCGGGCGTCACGTCGCCGCCCGCCGACGAAGCGATCTTCCAGTTGCGCAGTTTCAGGTACTCGGCGTGCGCGTGCACCCGCGCGAGGTGCAGCCGCACCCATTCCGCGTCGAGCACGCGGGTGCCGTCGGGCAGTTTCGTCTCCAGCGCCCAGCGCCGCACCTCCGCGAGCGCCGTCTGGACGGGCGCGGCCGAGGTCAGCGCGACGCGTTCGTGGTTGAGCTGGTTGGTGATCAGCGGCCAGCCCGCGTTCTCGTCGGCGATCCTGGCCGACACCGGCACCCGGACGCCGTCGTAGTAGGTGGCGCTCGTGCCGGGACCGGCCACGGTGTGCACCTTCGTCCAGGAGAACCCCTCGGCGTCGGTCGGCACCACGACGATGCTCAGCCCCTTGTGCTTGCGGGCGTCGGGATCGGTGCGGACCGCGAGCCACACGTAATCGGCGTGCTCGATCAGGCTCGTCCACATCTTCTGGCCGGTGATGACGTAGTCGTCACCGTCGCGGACCGCGCGCGTGCGCAGGGACGCGAGGTCCGTGCCCGCCTCCGGCTCGGAGTAGCCGATCGAGAAGTGCAGCTCGCCTGCCGCGATGCGCGGCAGGTAGAACGCCTTCTGGTCTTCGGTGCCGAACCGCATGATCGTGGGGCCGATCGTGTTGACCGTCAGGAACGGCACCGGCACCCCGGCGACGGCCGCTTCGTCGGTGAACACGAGCTGGTCGAGCATCGGCCGCGCCTGCCCGCCGTACTCCTCCGGCCAGCCGATCGCGAGCCAGCCGTCGCGGCCGAGTTCGCGCACGATTTCCTTGTACGCCTTGCCATCCCCGTACTCACCCCGGTCGCTGTCGAGCGCCTCGCGGCGCTCCGGGGTCATCAGGTCGGCGAAGTAGGACCGAAGCCTGCTCCGCAGTGCCGTCTGGCCGGGCGTGTAGCCGATCCGCACGTCGTCACCTCCGCCGCGCGGGCTCGTTGTGGTGTCGTGCCCGCGCATCGCGCTAGTGTGTAGAACCTGTTCTAGTAATACCAGCCGGAATGGGAGTGGGGAAGTATGGAGGTTCGCGTCGACCGGTCGCTGTGCGAGGCCAACGAGCTGTGTGTGGCCTTCGCGCCGGGGGTCTTCGAGATCGATGACGACGACGAGCTGCGGATCGTGCAGCCGTCGCCGCCCCAGGATGAAGTAGAACGTGTTACTCAAGCCGTGGCCGCATGTCCGAAGAACGCCCTGTTCATCTCGGATTAAGCATGCCTTGCTTTGAATGAGAACAGATTCTAGTCTGTGCGAGTAGAGGGCGGCCAACGACGGCCAGCCCCGCGTCCGCGAGGAGGCAGCTGAAGTGAGAGCGGCCGTACTGAACGCGATCGGTGACGAGACACTCGACCTGCGGGACGACGTCACCACGGTGGATCCCGGCCCGCACGAGGTCCGGATCCGGGTCAGGGCCTCGGGAATCTGCCACAGCGACCTGTCCGCGATGGACGGCACGCTGCCCGCGCTGGCACCGGGGGTGGTCGGTCACGAGGGCGCGGGGGAGGTCCTCGAAATCGGCTCCGGCGTGGAGCACCTCGCGCCGGGCGACCACGTGACCGTGTCCTTCGTGCCGCCGTGCGGGAACTGCCCGAGCTGCCTGCGCGGCGAGCCGAACCTGTGTCCCGTGCACGCCATCGCCGCGTTTTCCACGCCGCGGTTCCGGCTCGGCGACCAGCCGCTGTTCGGCTACGCGGGCCTCGGCACGTTCGCCGAAGAGGTCGTCGTGCCCGCGCCGGGCGCGATCAAGGTGGATCCCGACGTCCCGTTCGAAACCGCGGCGCTGGTCGCCTGCGGGGTGCTGACCGGGGTCGGCGCCGTGCTCAACACCGCCCGCGTCGAACCGGGCTCCACGGTCGTGGTGCTCGGCTGCGGCGGGGTCGGGATCTCGGTCATCCAGGGCGCCCGCCTGGCGGGCGCGTCGGTGATCGTCGCGGTCGACCCGGTGACCGGGAAGCACGACATCGCGAAGCGGTTCGGTGCCACGCACGCGACCACGCCCGAAGGGCTCGAAGCGGTCAAGCAGCAGGTGACCTCGATGGAAGGCTTCGACTACGCCTTCGACGTGGTCGGGCACCCCGGCACGATCCGGTCCGCGTGGGACAACGCCCGCCGCGGCGGCTCGGTGGTCATCGTCGGCGCCGGCCGCGGTGACGCGATGGTCCAGTTCAGCGCGCAGGAGCTGTTCTTGCACGACAAGAAGATCCTCGGCTCGTTCTACGGATCGGCGCACGTGCACCGCGACACCGGCCGCATGCTGAAGTTCTGGCGCGCCGGGCTGCTCGACCTCGACGGGATGATCTCGAAGCGGCTCGGGTTCGACGACATCAACACCGGGCTCGGCCTGCTCCGCGAGGGCAGCACGGACGTGATCCGCCAGGTGGTGACGATCGGGTGAGGCTCGACGGGAGGGTCGCGGTCGTCACCGGGGCCGGGGCCGGGCTCGGCCGTGCCGAAGCGCTGGCACTGGCCGCCGAGGGTGCCGCCGTCGTGGTGAACGACGTCAGCGAGGACACCGCGCGGAAGGTCGTCGACGAAATCGAAGCCGCGGGCGGCAAGGCGCTGCCGATCGCGGGCGACGTCGCCGACCGCGCCACGGCGGACGCGCTCACCGACGGTGCCATCGAGCACTTCGGCGGCCTGCACGTCGTGGTCAACAACGCGGGCGTGCTGCGGGACAGGATGCTCTTCTCGATGTCCGACGAGGAGTGGGACACCGTGATCAGGGTGCACCTGCGCGGGCACTTCCTGTTGTCCCGCAACGCGACCGCGTACTGGCGAGGACAGTCCAAAACGGACGGTGCGCCGGTGTACGGCCGGATCGTGAACACCACGTCGGAGGCGTTCCTCGTCGGCTCCGGCGGCCAGCCGAACTACTCGGCGGCGAAGGCGGGCATCGCCGCGCTGACCGTCGCCACCGCGCGGGGCACCGCGAAGTACGGGGTGCGCGCCAACGCGATCTGCCCGCGTGCCCGCACCGCGATGACCGAGGGTGTGTTCGGTGCCGAGGCACCCGAAGGCGTCGATCCGCTGTCGGTCGGCCACGTGGCGCCGTTCGTCGCCTTCCTCGCCTCGCCCGCCGCGGACCGCGTCAACGGTCAGGTGTTCGTGGTGCACGGCGGGATGGTGGCGCTGCTGAAGCCGCCGGAGGTCGAGCACCGGTTCGACACCGCGAACGGCACCTGGACCGCGGACGAGCTGGAAGCGGGCGTCGGCGGCTACTTCGCCGCGCGCGACCCGGAACGCACCTTCGCCGCCACCGACGTGTTGTCCCTACCCGGAACCGGAACAGGAGCAGGCTCATGACGATCACCGTGCTGCCGCACCGCGAAGCGCTCGGCCTCAAGGCGGGCCAGCTTCTCGTCGGCGGGCAGTGGGGCCCCGGCCGCGACGGCGCGACGTGGACCCACCACCATCCCGCCACCTCCGAGGAGATCGGCGAGTTCGCGGTGGCCACCGCGGCCGACGTCGACGACGCGGTCGCCGCGGCGCGCCAGGCCTTCGAAGGCGGCTGGGCGCGGTCACGGGCGGGCACCAGGATCTCCCTGCTGCACCGGTACGCGAACCTGCTGCGCGAGCACGCCGACGAGCTGCGCGCGTTGCAGGCGCTGGACAATTCCGTGCCGCTGTCCTTCGGCGGCATCTACGCGACCTCGGTGGGGGCGGCCGCCGACGTCGTCGACCACCACGCGGGCTGGGTGGACAAGATCGGCGGCGAGACGCTGCCCGCGTACCAGGGCGGCGACCACCTCGCGATGACCTTCCGCGAGCCGATCGGCGTGGTGGCGGCGATCCTGCCGTGGAACGCGCCGTTCCTGCTGTTCGCGCAGAAGGTCGCCCCCGCGCTCGCGGCGGGCTGCACGGTGGTGCTCAAGCCGTCGGAGTACGCGACCTTTTCCGTGCTGCGCATGGTCGAACTGCTCGTCGAGGCCGGGCTTCCCGACGGGGTGCTCAACGTCGTCACCGGGCCGGGCGACCCGGTCGGCGAGGCGCTCATCACACATCGAGATGTCGACAAGGTGAGTTTCACCGGCAGCCGCGCGGTGGGCAAGCACATCGTCGAAGCGTCGGCGGGCACCCTGAAGCGGGTTTCGCTGGAACTGGGCGGGAAGAGCCCGGCCGTGGTCTTCTCCGACGCCCCGAACGTCGGGCTCGCCGCGATGACGACGATGGGCGCGGTGACGCTGGGCCTGTCCGGCCAGGCGTGCGTGGCCAACACGCGCGCGCTCGTCCACCGCGACGTCTACGACGAGTTCATCGGCGCCGCCGCCGGGATCGCGGCCGCGGTGACCTACGGCGACCCGTTCGACCCCGGCGTGCTCTCCAGCCCGCTGGTCAACGCGCGCCAGCTCGAACGCGTCCTCGGCTACATCGAGCAGGGCAAGTCCGAGGGGCGGCTGGTCACCGGCGGTGAGCGGCTCGACGGCGATCTGGCGAACGGGAACTTCGTCTCGCCGACGATCTTCGCCGACGTCGACAACTCCGCGACCGTGGCGCAGGAGGAGATCTTCGGCCCGGTGCTCGCGGTGGTGCCCTTCGACGACGAGGAAGAGGCCGTCCGGCTCGCCAACGACACCGAGTACGGGCTCGGCGCCGGCCTGTTCACCGCGGACGGCCAGCGCGCGTTCCGGGTCGCGCGGCGGCTCAAGGCGGGCACGATCGGCATCAACGGCTTCCAGATCGAGCCGCACCTGCCCTTCGGCGGGTTCAAGCAGTCCGGGCTCGGCCGCGAGGGCGGGCGCTCGGCGTTCGAGGCCTACACCGAATTGAAGAGCGTGCTCATGCCGCTGACCGAAGAGCTGATGTAGATGGGCAAGCTGGCCGGGAAGGTCGCACTGGTCACCGGCGCCGCGCGCGGGCAGGGCGCGGCGGCGGTGCGCCGGTTCGTCGCCGAGGGCGCGCGCGTGGTGATCGCCGACATCGCCGACGAAACGGGCAAGCAGCTCGCCGGCGAACTCGGCGACGCGGCGGTCTTCCAGCACCTCGACGTCACCGACGAGCACGGCTGGACGGCCGCGGTGGACCGGGCGGTCGGCGAGTTCGGCGAGTTGTCGGTGCTGGTCAACAACGCGGGCGTGCTGCACTTCTCGGCATTGGAGCAGACCACTCTCGCGGACTACGAACGCGTCATCGGAATCAACCAGATCGGGGCGTTTCTCGGCATGCGGTCGGTCGTTGAACCGATGTCCGCGCGCGGTGGCGGGGCCATCGTCAACGTGTCCTCTGTGGAGGGACTGGCCGGTATGCCCTACCTCGTCGCCTACACCGCGAGCAAGTTCGCGATCCGCGGCATGACGAAGGTCGCGGCCCTCGAACTGGGCGCGCGCGGGATCAGGGTCAACTCGGTGCACCCCGGCATGATCGACACCGGCATGGTGCGCGACGCGGCGGGCGGTGCCGAGATCGACCTGTCGCGGATCGGGAAGAAGGTCGCGCTCGGCAGGATCGGGCGGCCGGACGAGATCGCGGCGCTGGTCGCGTTCCTCGCCAGCGACGACAGCTCGTACTGCACCGGCGGCGAGTTCATCGCCGACGGGGGCGCGACCGCGACCCACGCGCTCAAGCTCTGACCAGGAAGGCTCGGCAGGTTCGGCCCGCCGCGTGAACACCGCTAACGGAAAGCGGGCGCACGGGATGCGAAAGACTCAGGCGCACGCGGCATGCACACGACTCGGGTGGAGGCGGGATGGCGGAGGCGGGCACCATACCCGGCGGCGCCGCGCTGGCCCAGGTCGGCAGGCTTGCCACGCTATCGTGGGAGGTGCTGCGGGCGATCCCGAAGCGGCCGTTCCAGTTCCGCGAATGGATCCAGCAGTGCTGGTTCTTCGCCAGCGTCACCATCCTGCCGACCGCGCTCGTCGCGATCCCCTTCGGCGCGGTCATCGCGCTGCAGCTCGGCTCGCTGACCGAGCAGATCGGCGCGCAGTCGTTCACCGGTGCGGCGAGCGCGCTCGCCATCGTGCAGCAGGCCAGCCCGCTGATCACCGCGCTGCTCGTGGCGGGCGCGGGGGGCAGCGCGGTGTGCGCGGACATCGGCGCCCGCAAGATCCGCGAAGAGATCGACGCGATGGAAGTGCTCGGCGTCAACCCGATCCAGCGGCTCATCGTGCCGAGGGTGCTCGCCGCGATCGTGGTGTCGGTCCTGCTCAACGGGCTGGTCAGCGTGGTCGGCGTGCTGGGCGGCTACTTCTTCAACGTGGTGATGCAGGGCGGCACCCCCGGCGCCTACCTCGCCAGCTTCAACGCGCTCGCCCAGCTTCCGGATCTCTACGTCAGCGAGATCAAGGCGGTGCTCTACGGGTTCGTCGCCGGGGTGGTGGCCGCCTACCGCGGGCTGAACCCCGGTAGCGGGCCGAAGGGCGTCGGCGACGCGGTGAACCAGGCCGTCGTCATCACGTTCCTGCTGCTGTTCCTGATCAACGTCGTGCTGACCGCGATCTACCTCCAGATCGTGCCCCCGAAGGCGTTGTGACATGGCACAAACCGTTACGCGGGAGCCGTCCGTCTCCGATCGGACGCTGGAGATCATCGCGCGCCCCGGTGCGTCGCTGGAGGGGTTCGGCGAGCAGCTTTCGTTCTACGCCCGCGCGCTCGCGTGGGCGCCGAGGACGGCCCGCCGGTACCTGCGCGAGACGCTGCGGCTGCTGACCGAGGTGTGCTTCGGCTCCGGCGCGCTCGCGGTCATCGGCGGCACGCTCGGCGTGATGATCGGGATGACCCTGTTCACCGGGCTCATCGTCGGCCTGCAGGGGTACGCGGCGCTCAACCAGCTCGGCACGGCCGCGCTCACCGGGTTCATCTCGGCCTACTTCAACACCCGCGAGGTCGCGCCGCTGGCCGCGGGGCTCGCATTGTCGGCGACGGTCGGCTGCGGGTTCACCGCGCAGCTCGGCGCGATGCGGATCTCCGAGGAGATCGACGCGCTGGAAGTGATGGGCGTGCCGAGCATGCCGTACCTGGTGACCACGCGCGTGCTCGCCGGGATCACCGCGGTCATCCCGTTGTACGCGGTGGGCCTGCTCTCGTCGTACCTCGCTTCGCGCCAGATCACGGTGTGGATGTACGGCCAGTCCGCGGGCACCTACGACCACTACTTCGGGCTCTTCCTGCCACCGGAGGACGTGCTCTGGTCGTTCCTGAAGGTGATGGTCTTCAGCGCGATCGTGATCCTGTCGCACTGCTACTACGGCTACACCGCGTCCGGCGGCCCGGCCGGGGTCGGGCTCGCGGTCGGCCGCGCGGTGCGCACCTCGATCGTGCTGATCTCGGTGCTCGACTTCTTTCTCAGCCTGGCCATCTGGGGCGCCAGCACCACGGTGAGGATATCGGGATGAGCCGGAAGGTCCTGTTGCGCAGGCTTCGCTACCAGGTGCTGGGGCTGGCTTTCCTCGTCGTCGTCGCGCTGTTCTTCACGGTCACCGTGGCGGTCTACAAGAAGGCGTTCGTCCCCGTCGCGATGGTCAAGCTGGAGACCGACCACGTCGGCAACCAGATGCGCGGCGGCGCCGACGTGAAGATCCGCGGCATGGTCGTCGGCGAGGTGCGCGACATCCGTGCCCTCGGCGACCACGCGGAGCTGGACCTCGCCATGCAGCCGGACAAGCTGGGCGTGATCCCGGCGAACGTCTCCGCGCGGCTGCTGCCGAAAACCCTGTTCGGGGAACGGTATGTGGCACTGCAGCCGCCGTCGGCGCCGGTGCCCGGCAGGCTCGCCGGCGGCACCGTGATCCCCCAGGACCGCAGCAGCACCGCGATCGAGCTGGAAAAGGTGCTCGGCGACGTGATGCCGCTGCTGCAGGCCGTCCAGCCGGAAAAGCTTTCGAGCACGCTCACCGCGGTGTCGAGCGCGCTGGAGGGACGGGGCACCCAGCTCGGCAAGACGCTCGTGCAGGTCGGCGACTACCTCGGCGGGCTCAACCCGTCGCTGCCCGCGTTGAAGTCCGACATCTCCGGGCTCGCCGACGCCGCCGACCTCTACCAGCGCGCGGCACCCGATTTCCTGCAGGCGCTGTCCGATCTCACCACCACCAGCCGCACGCTGGTGGAGAAGCGCCAGGGGCTGGCGGACGTGTTCGCCACCGTCAGCACCGCGTCGGACGATCTCGGCCGGTTCCTGGAAGTCAACAAGGACAACCTGATCCGGCTCACCACCACGGCGCAGCCGACGCTCGACGTGCTCGCGAAGTACGCGCCCGAGTACCCGTGCCTGCTCCAGCAGCTCGCCGAATCGGTGCCGCGCGCGGAGGCGGCGTTCGGCAAGGGCACCGACCAGATGAACCACGTGACGATCCGGTTCCTCGCCAACCGCACCAAGTACCTGCCCGGCGTCGACGAGCCGAAGTACGACGACAAGCGCGGGCCGCGGTGCTACCCGCAGGTGCCGCCGCCAGGCCGCTGGCCGCAGTACCCGCCGGACGGCCCGATCCTCGACGGGTCCACGCATCCGCCCGCGGCGAAGGGAGCCACCCCCATCGGCGGTGGTGGCGCGCCTGCCGCTGCGCCGATGCCCGCGGCCGTGGCGAACTCGCCGCAGGAGCAGCGGCTCGTCGGGACCCTGCGCGGCGCGGCGCTCGGCGTCGACCCCGCCGAGGTGCCGAACTGGAGCGGCCTGCTCGTCGCGCCGCTGTACCGGGGCGCGGAGGTGGAGCTGAAGTGAAGACGCTCCCGTCGCTGATCAAGGTCTCCGTCTTCGCCGTGGTGACGGTGCTGCTGACCGCGGTGCTCGGCGCCACGATCGCGAACACCAACCTCGGCGCGACAGCCGCCTACACGGCGTTGTTCGCCGACGCCTCCGGGCTCAAGGAGGGCGACGACGTCCGGATCGTCGGGGTGAAGGTCGGCCAGGTCTCGAAGATCACGGTGAACGCGGACAACCGCGCGGAGGTCCACTTCGACGTCGAGACCGCGCGCCGGATCCCCGCCGAGGCCACCGCGACGGTGAAGTACCGCAACCTCGTCGGCCAGCGGTACCTCTCGCTCGGCACCAGCGTCGGCGGGACCGGCGCGCTCACGCCGGGCACCACGATCCCGGTGGACCGCACCCAGCCCGCGCTCAACCTCACCGTGCTGTTCAACGGGTTCAAGCCGCTGTTCGCCGCGCTCGACCCGAAGCAGGTCAACGACCTGTCCTACGAGATCATCCAGGTGTTCCAGGGCGAGGGCGGCACGATCGGCAGCCTGCTGACCCACACCGCGTCGGTGACTTCGGCGATCGCGGACAAGGACAAGGTGATCGGCCAGGTCATCGGGAACCTCAACGAGGTGCTCGGCACCGTCAACGCGCGGGGCCCGCAGCTCGGCGACCTGATCACGCAGACGCAGGCGCTCGTCACCGGGCTGGCCGAGCAGCGCAAGCCCATCGGGGACGCGGTTTCCGCGCTGGGCGGGCTCACCGACGTCACCGCGGGCCTGCTCAACGACGCGCGCCCGGCGCTGAAGGAGGACATCGCGGGATTGGGCCGCCTGTCGTCGAACCTGTCGGATTCGGGGCAGCTGCTCAACGAACTGCTCGGCAAGATGCCGGGGAACCTGGAGAAGTTCACCAGGACCCTGAGCTACGGAAGCTGGTACAACTACTTCCTCTGTGGACTGTCCGGCACGATCGGGATCTCGTCGCTGAACGTCACGCTGCCGCTGCTGCCGATCGTGGGGACCCAGCAACCGGAGAGGTGCAAGCCGCAGTGAAACCACTCCGCGAACGCAACCAGGCCGCGGTCGGCGCCGTCACGCTCGTGCTGGTGGTGCTGGCCGTGCTCACCGCCTACAACGCGGACCGGCTGCCGCTGCTGTCCAACGCCACCACGTACTCCGCGGAGTTCGCCGAGTCGGCGGGACTGGTGCCGGACAACGAGGTCCAGGTGGCGGGCGTGAAGATCGGCAAGGTGACCAAGGTGGCGCTGGCGGGCAAGAAGGTCGTGGTGTCCTTCGACGTAGACAGCACGGCGGCCACCGGACGCACGATCGGCGACGGCACCACCGCGTCCATCGAGATCAAGACCCTGCTCGGCGAGAAGTACCTCGCGTTGCAGCCCAAGGGAAAAGCGGCGCTCGACCCGCGCCAGGCGATCCCGGTGGCACGCACCCGGACCCCGTTCGAGCTGCAGGACGCGTTCAAACAGCTTTCCACCACCGTCGGCGATATCAACACCCAGCAGCTCGCGCAGAGCTTCAACGTCCTTTCGGACACCTTGAAGGACACGCCGAAACCGATGAAGGACGCCTTGAGCGGGCTTTCGGCACTGTCCAAAACGGTCTCTTCGCGCGACGAAGAGCTGGCGAAGCTGCTGTCCAACACGAGCCAGGTGTCGAAAACGCTCAGCGACCGCAACACCCAGCTCCAGAAGATCATCTCGGACGGCAACCTGCTGCTCGACGAGCTGCAGCGGCGCAAGGACGCGATCAGCGCGCTGCTCACCGGCGCCACCGGGCTCGCGCGGCAGCTTTCCGGGCTGGTGAACGACAACCGGCAGCAGCTCAAGCCCGCGCTGGCGAAACTCGGTGACGTCACGGACATCCTCAAGCGCAACCAGGACAACCTCGGCCGCAGCCTCGCCCTGCTCGCGCCGTTCTCCAGGGTCGGTGCGAACGCGACCGGGAACGGCCGCTGGTTCGAGGGCTACATCTGCGGGCTGCTGCCGCCGATGATCAACGCGGGCGGGCTGCAGGTGAACCCGGAAGGCTGCACGCCGCCGATTTCGGCACCGGATCAAGGGGTTGGGCGCCGATGAGCATCGATACGAGGGCGTCCCGGAGCCTGTACTCGTGGATCGCGATGGCGTGCGTGGTCGCGCTCGTGCTCACCGGTGCGCTGTGGTGGATCTTCCGCGATCCCGGCGGCACCAAGGTGAGCGCGTACTTCGGGCGCACGGTGGGGCTGTACGCGGGTTCGTCGGTGCGGGTGCTGGGGATCAAGGTCGGCGAGATCACCGCGGTCACCCCGGCGGGCGATCAGGTCCGCGTGGACATGAACGTGGACGCCGGGGTGTCGATCCCCGCGGACGCGGGCGCCGTCGTCGTCGCGCCGAGCCTGGTCAGCGACCGGTACGTCCAGCTCACACCCGCCTACGACACCGGCCCGAAGCTCGCGGCCGGCGCGGTGCTCGGCCGCGACCGCACCGCGATGCCCGCCGAGCTGGACGATCTCTACGGCAGCCTGAACCAGCTCTCGACGACGCTGGGCCCCGAGGGCGCCAACAAGAACGGCGCACTGTCCAAACTGCTCGACACCGCCGCCAAGAACCTCAACGGCAACGGGAAGAACATCAACACCACCGTGACGAGACTCGCGGATCTGGGGCGCACGCTGGAAAGCTCTAAGGGGGACCTGTTCGCCACGGTCCGCAACCTCCAGTCGTTCACCACCGCACTGTCCGACAGCGACGCTCAGCTGAACGAGTTCTACGGCAGGTTGTCGGATGTCGCGGGATTCCTGGCCGGTGAGTCCGGGGACGTGGCGGGCGCGCTGAACTCGCTCGGCACGGCGCTGACCGACGTCAAGGGCTTCGTCGCGGAGAACAAGGACCTGCTGACATCCAATGTGGACAAACTGGCCGGGATCACGAAGGTGCTCGTCGACCAGCGCGCCGCGCTCGCCGAGACGCTCGACATCGCGCCGACCGGGATGACGAACTTCATCAACTCCTACGACGCGGCGTCGGGCAGCATCGCGATCCGGTACAACGCCAACGAGCTGACCAACCCGCTCGTCACCACGCTGTGCCGCCTGCTGAAGGCGTCGACGCCGGTGGGCCTGCCGGACGTGGTGGGCAACCTGTGCCAGGCGATCGCGCCCGTGGTCGACGGCATCGCGAAGCTCCCGTCGCTCCCTCAGATCATCTCGTCGATCTCCAACGGCGAGCTGCCACCGCTGCCGCTGCCGCTGGTGGACGTGCCCGGCAGTGCCGGGTTCGGCCTCGGGGGGAGCCAGTGAAGCGCCGCCTCGCCCCCCTACTGCTCGCCGGGCTCGTGCTCGCCGGATGCTCGAACGGCGGATTTTCGGGGCTGTACAACACTCCGCTGCCCGGTGGCGCCGATGTCGGCGATCACCCGTACCGGGTCACCGCGCAGTTCTCCGACGTGCTCGACCTGGTGCCACAGGCCAGCGTCAAGGTCAACGACGTCGCGATCGGGCGGGTCGAGAAGATCGACCTCGCGCAGGACACGAAGTCGGCGATCGTGACCATGGTGGTCAACGGCGATCTTTCCCTGCCCGGCAACGCGGCCGCCGAGCTGCGCCAGTCGAGCCTGCTGGGGGAGAAGTTCGTCGAGCTGCACCCGCCGGGGAACGAGAAGCCCGCCGGGAAGCTCGCCGAAGGCGCGGCGATCCCGATTTCGCGCACGAACCGCAACCCCGAGGTCGAGGAAGTGCTCGGCGCGCTTTCCCTGCTGCTCAACGGCGGTGGGGTGGCACAGCTCAAGACGATCACCACCGAACTGAACAACGCGCTCGGCGGCAACGAGGCGCAGGTGCGCGCGCTGCTGTCGCGTGTGGACACCCTCGCGACCGAACTGGACGGTCAGAAGGGGGAGATCATCCGTGCGATCGACGGGCTGAACCGGCTTTCGAGCACGCTCGTCGCCCAGACCGGGAACCTCACGAACGCGCTGGACAACCTGGCACCGGGGATCAAGGTGGTCAGCGACCAGCGCGACCAGCTCGTCGGCATGCTGCAGGCGCTGTCGAAGCTGTCGACGGTCGCGGTGGACACGGTGAACAAGAGCCGTGCCGAACTGGTCGCGAACCTGAAGGCACTGGCGCCGACGCTGAAGCAGCTCGCCGACGCGGGGCAGAACCTGCCGACGGCGCTGAAGATCCTGCCGACCTACCCGCTGCCCGACGCCGCGGGCGCGGTGGTGCGCGGCGACTACGCGAACGTGCGCGCCCGGCTCGACCTCGATCTCGACTCGATCGTGCAGAACCTGAGCCGCTCGCGCGCGCCCGCGATCGGCCTGCCCGGCTCGGCGGGCACCGGGACACCGGGCGCGATCCCGTTCAACAACGGCACTCCGCCGCCCCCGCTGCCGCTGCCGCCGTCGGCGCCGCCCGCGGGGAAACCGGCACCGCAGCAGGGCGGGCTCATCGGCGGCCTGCTCGGCACGCTACTGGGAGGTGGCCGGTGATCACCAGGAAGCACAAGACCTTGCTGTTCGCGTTCGTGCTGATCGCCGTCGTCTCGGTGGTCTACGTCGGCGGGAACTACGCCGGGCTCGGCAGGCTGTTCGGTTCGCGCGGCTACGTCGTCACCGCGCAGCTCGCGGACTCCGGCGGCATCTTCACCAACGCCGAGGTCACCTACCGCGGCGTCACCGTGGGCAGGGTCGCCGAGCTGCACCTGACCGACTCCGGCGTCACCGTCGACCTCGACCTGGACTCGGGAGGGCCGGACATCCCCGCCGACACCACGGCCGTGGTCGCCAACCGGTCCGCGGTGGGGGAGCAGTTCGTCGACCTGCAGCCCCAGCACGCCGAAGGCCCGTACCTCGCCGACGGCTCGGTGATCAAAGTGGACAAGACGCGGCTGCCGCTCGCCCCGGACACCGTGCTGTCCAATCTGGACAAACTCGTGTCCAGTGTGGACCCGCAGTCGGTGCGCACGGTGGTCGACGAGGCGCACACCGCGTTCAACGGCACCGGCCCCGACCTGCAGGCGCTGCTGGACACCGCGGGCGCGTTCACCGCGACCGCGAAGCAGAACCTGCCCCAGACCAAGGACCTGCTGGCCAAGGGCAAGGTCGTGCTCGACACGCAGCGCCGCCAGGGCGATCACATCACGTCACTGGCCACCGGGCTGGCCGGGATCGCCGACCAGCTCAAGAAGTCCGATCCCGACGTCCGCAAGGTGATCGACGAGGCACCGCCGGTGGCGCGCCAGGTCAGCGACGTGCTCGCGACCTCGGGCACCAGCCTCGGCGTGGTGATCGCGAACCTGCTGACCACCGCGCAGGTGACCAGCGCGCGCACCGATTCGCTGGAGGAGCTGCTCGTCGCCTACCCGGTGATCTCGTCGTTCACGAGGTCGGTCACCTCCAACGGCGAAGGGCACCTCGGGCTCGTCCTGAACTTCTTCGACCCGCATTCGTGCACCAAGGGCTACGAGGGCACGAAGGAGCGCCCCGCCAACGACACCAGCGAGGCGCCGGCCAACAAGCTGGCCTACTGCGCCGAGCCGCCCGGCAGCCCGACCGGGGTCAGGGGCGCGCAGAACGCGCCGTACGCGGGCAAGCCCGTCGCACCGGTGGCCCCGAAACCGCAGGCATCCGCGCCCCAGGCGCAGCGGCTGCCCGGGGTGCTCGGGCTCGCCACCTCGGGGGCGGGGCCCGCCGGGCTCGGCGGCCTGTTTGGATTGGCGGGATGAACGGCAGAGACCCCCTCCGCACCGGGCTGCTCGCGCTCGCCGTCGTCGCGGTGCTCGCGGCAGCCTGGTTCGGCTGGTCGTGGTGGCAGGCCTCGGCCGACGACGGTCTTCAGCGCGCACGGGACCGCGACGCGGTGCTGGCGGCGGCGGCCGACGGGCTCGTCGCGCTCAACACCGTGGACTACCGCGACGCCGCCCGCGACGTCGGGCGATGGGCCGAGGTCAGCACCGGCCAGCTCGGGCAGGACCTCGCCGATCGGCAGGCGCAGGTCGCGCGGGCCACGGCGAGCAAGGCGGTGGCGACAGCGTCACTGCGCGAGGCCGCGGTGACCGAGCTGACCGGGGATGGCGCGCGCGTGATCGCGGTGCTGGACGTGCGGATCAGCGTCGACGGGGCGGCGGCGGCCCCGAGCCGCAGCAAGCTCACCGTGCAACTCGACCGCGCCGGTGACACCTGGAAGCTCAGCGGGGTGCAGGCGGCGTGAACGACAACCGGCCGGTGCCCTACAAGCGGACCGAAGTGCCACCCGCGGAGGAATCCACAGTGGACGATCCGGCCGAGGTGCCGGAAGACGGCGACGTGCCCGCGGACCGCCGCGCGGTGGGACGGCGGGCGAGCCTGCTCGCGGTGCTGACCGCGGTGATCGTGCTGGCGGCCGCCACCGCGGTGTGGTCGGGAATCAGAGCGGCCGGCCTCAGCAGCGACAACGCGGCACTCGCCGACGCGGGCGCGACCGCCGAGGTGACCGGCCAGGTCGGCGCCGCGGTGAAGGCGATCTTCTCCTTCGACTACGCCAACCTGGACCGCACCGAACGCGCTTCGGCGGGAGTGCTCGCGGACAACGCGGTCGAGCAGTACCGGCGGAGCTTCGCGGCCGTGAAGAAGCAAGCGGGGGAGCAGAAGCTCGTCCGGTCCACGACCGTGCGGGAGATCGGCGTGCGCGACCTGCGCGACGACACCGCGCGACTACTCGTCTTCGTCGACCAGCAGACCGTCGGCGGTCCACCGGACCAGGCGTCCAGCACCGCGCACCTCGACATCGGCGCCCGCAAGATCGACGGCACCTGGAAGATCACCGATCTGCTGGCGCTCTAGTTCTATCGCGTGTCCGAATTCGCGCTGCCGGGGGCGCGGCTGCCCAGGTGAGTAGCCGTTGAGTTGCGGGCGCCCCCGCCATCGCAAATTTGGAGGGCTTGGCGGCCCTGCACGCGACTTGAACGCTCCCCGTCGCGCGGGGCGCGTCGGCTCGCCGGGGGGCTGGGTTGGCGAGGACCGCGCCTTCGGCGGATTCGCGCTTCGGCTGCCCACCGTTCCCGCTGCCAGTGAAATGACAGCGGGTGCGGTTACCGTCTCGCCATTCCTCCGCTATGGCGGGAGATAACACACCGAAAGGAATGTTCGTTGCGCATCAAGCCCATGCTGGCCGCCGCCGCGCTGGCCGCCATCGCGACCGGAACGCTCGCCGCGCCCGCCGCCGCGGCCTCGCCCGCACCCGGCGGTTTCGTCATCTTCAACTACTTCGCTTCCCACCAGGCGTGCACCGAGGCGGGGAACAGCGTCTCGACGAGGTTCCAGTGCTGGGCGCCCGCCGACCGGGCTGGGCTCCCCGAGCCGTGGGAACTCGACGTGTGGCAGGACTGAGCACGCGGGGGCGCCCCCGGTGACGGGGCGCCCCACCCGCGCTACTTCTTGTACAAGCCGTCGATGTCGCTGGCGTAGTTCTTGTTGACCACGTTCCGCTTGAGCTTCAGGCTCGGCGTGATCTCGCCACCCGCCTCGGTGAAGTCCTTGGCGAGGATGGTGAACTTCTTGATCGACTCCGCGTGCGACACGAGCTTGTTCGCCTCGTCGACAGCGCGCTGCACCTCGGCGCGAAGGTCGTCGTCGCCGGCGAGTTCGGCGACGGTGGCGCCGTCGGGCTTGCCGTGCTGGGACTTCCAGGTGGGGAAGAACTCCTCGTCGATCGTCACCAGCGCGCCGATGAACGGGCGCTGGTCGCCGACCACCATGGCCTGGCTGATCACCGGGTTCGCCTTGAGCGTGTCCTCGAGGCCGGAGGGGGCGACGTTCTTGCCGCCCGCGGTCACGATGATCTCCTTCTTGCGCCCGGTGATCTTCAGGAAGCCGTCGTCGTCGAGCGAGCCGAGGTCGCCGGTGTGGAACCAGCCGTCCTCCAAGGACTCCTTCGTCGCGGTCTCGTTGTTGAAGTAGCCGCCGAACACGACGTCGCCCTTCACCAGCACCTCGCCGTCGGAGGCGATCCGCACCGAGGTGCCTGCCACCGGCTTGCCGACCGTGCCGACCCGGAAGTCCTTCTCCGTGTTCACGTTCGCCGCCGCCGAGGTCTCGGTGAGGCCGTAGCCCTCGAAGACCGGGACGCCGATGCCGCGGAAGAAGTGTGCGAGCCTGGCCCCGAGCGGGGCGCCGCCGGAAACCGCCGCCTTGCAGCGGCTGCCCAGCGCGGCCCTGAGCTTGCCGTACACCAGCTTCTCGAAGACGGCGTGCTTCAGCTTCAAGCCGAGGGCGGGGCCGCCGCTGTCCTGCGCTTCGCTGTAGGCCACCGCGACGGCTTCGGCCGCGTCGAAGATCTTTCCCTTGCCGTCCCCGTGGGCCTTCTGCTTCGCGGTGTTGTAGACCTTTTCGAACACCCGGGGGACCGCGACCACGAACGTCGGGCGGAACGTGCCGAGATCGGCGATGAGGTTCTTCACGTCGGGGGTGTGCCCCAGCGTCACGCGGGCGGTCAGCGCGGTGATCGCGATCGCGCGGGCGAGCACGTGCGCCAGCGGCAGGAACACCAGCAGCGAGTTCCCCTCCTCCATGAGCTGGGGGAAGGCCTCGATGTCGGCGCTGACCTCGGCGAGCAGGTTCCGGTGGGTCAGCTCGACGCCCTTCGGCCGCCCCGTGGTGCCGGAGGTGTAGACGACGGTGGCCAGTGCGGGCGCGCCGACGGAGCGGCGGCGCTCGTGCACCTCGTCGTCGGTGATCTTGGCGCCGAGCGCGGTGAGCAGGTCCACCGCGGGCTGCTCACCGGCCGCCGGTTCGAACTGCCATACGTGGTCGAGCTCGTCGAGCCTGCCCCGCACCGATTCCAGCACCTCGCGGTGCTCCGGTGTCTCGACCACGATCGCCTTGGCCGCCGAGTCCGACACGATCCAGTGCACCTGCTCCGCCGAGGAGGTGTCGTAGATCGGCACGGTCACCGCGCCCGCGGCCCAGATGGCGAAGTCGAGCAGCGTCCACTCGTACCGGGTCTTCGACATCAGGGCCACCCGGTCGCCCTTGGCGATGCCCGCGCCCATCAGGCCCTTCGCCACGCCCATGACCTGCTTCGCGAAGTCGCGCGCGGTCACGTCGAGCCACGAGCCGTCGACCTGGCGGCGGAAGCTCACCACGTCCCCGAAGCGTTCCGCGTTGGCCCAGACGATGTCGGACATGTTCTCTTCATCCGACACCGGGCGGGTTGCCGGAGCGCTGTATTCGCGCACGTAGACCTCCGAGTTTCACACCGCGAGCGTGCTGTGCCCCGATCCTCCCTCACCGGAGGACCGTACTGTTACTCGCCGGTCAACTTAGCTTGCTGTCTACCGTATGACCATCCTCGCCGCCTGCTCGACGCGCGGGCATGACATTCTGCCTGATGTGACGCCGGCACTCGACATCGTTGACGAGACGTTCCTCGCGGTGCCGGCGAGCACCGTCGCCGCGGTGTTCGCCGAACCCTCGTCCTGGACGTCCTACTGGCCCGATCTGGTGCTCGAGGTCTACACCGACCGAGGTGACAAGGGGCTGCGCTGGACCGTGCGCGGCGCGCTCGTCGGCACCATGGAGGTGTGGCTCGAGCCCGTCCTAGACGGTGTGCTGCTGCACTACTTCCTGCGCGCCACCCCCGCGGGCCCCACCGGGCAGCCCCTGCCGCTGCGGCCGAAGGACGTGCGGCGCGAGTTCGACCGCAGGGCGCGCGCGGCGAAGGCGATCGCGTTGGGGCTGAAGGGGATCCTCGAAGACGGGCGCCCGCCGGGCGAGCCGCCGAGGACGGCGGACGAAGGCACGAGGTAACCGGCGTGCGCGTACACGTGGTGTCCGATGTGCACGGAAACGCCGACGCGCTGGCGCGGGCGGGCGATGGCGCGGACGCGCTGGTCGTGCTCGGCGACCTGCTCGACTTCGTCGACTACAAGCAGCACGACAAGGGCATCATGGGTGCCCTGTTCGGCGCGGAGAAGGTGGGCGTGTTCGCGCGCCTGCGCCGCGAGAGCACCCGCGACGAGACGATCGCCTACTCCCGCTCGCTGTGGGCGACGCTCGAAGACCCGGCCTCCGCCGTCGAAGAAGCGATTCGCGAGCAGTACGCGGCGTTGTTCAAGGTGCTGCCTTCGCCCACCTACGCGATCCCCGGCAACGTCGACACGCCCGCGCTGTGGCCCGAGTTCGCCGGTGCCGGGATCGAGCTGGTCGACGGCGGGACGGCCGAGATCGGCGGGCTGCGGTTCGGGTTCGCCGGCGGCGCGCTGCTGCCGCCGCACGTGGTGCCGCGGCGCACCGGCGGGGCGTGGCGGCCGTACCTGCGCACCCCGGAGGAGTTCGACGCCTCGGTCGCCGCGCTCGAAGCGGTCGACGTGCTGTGCAGCCACATCCCGCCCGCGTTGCCGGAGCTCACCTACGACGTGATCGCGCGCAGGCACGAGATCGGCTCGGCGTCGCTGCTCGGCGTGATCACCGCGCACCAGCCGAGGTGGTCGGTGTTCGGGCACGTGCACCAGCCGCTGTCCTCGCGGCGGCGCGTCGGCAGGACCGAGTGCCGTAACGTGGGTCACTTCAAGGAGACCGAACAGCCGTACGTGCTGCGCTGGTGACGCCGACCGGGCGGTAGCCTAGCCCGCATGGCCGACCAGTCCACGCAGTCCATCGAGGTCGACGCGCCGCCGGAGCGGGTGCTGGCGGTGATCGCCGACTTCCCCGCGTACCCGGAGTGGGCCAAGCAGGTCCGCGAGACCGAGGTGCTCTCCAGCGACGGCGACGGCAGGGCGAAGCAGGTCAAGCTGACCCTGGACGCCGGTCCGATCAAGGACGTCTACACCCTGGAGTACGACTGGGACGCCGACGGCCACGGCGTGAGCTGGCACCTGGTCAAGGGCCAGATGCAGAAGGCACAGGACGGCCGCTACCACCTCGAACCCGCCGGGAACGGCACGAAGGTCACCTACACGCTGTCGGTGGAGCTGGTCCTGCCGATGATCGGCCTGCTGCGGCGCAAGGCGGAGAAGATGGTGATGGACACCGCGCTGAAGGAGTTGAAGCGCCGGGTCGAGGATCTGGGCTGAGGCGCCGCCATGCGCATCCTGCTGTTCACCGGTAAGGGCGGCGTCGGGAAGACGACCCTTGCCGCGGCGACCGCCGCCGGGCTCGCCGCCGAGGGCAGGAAGACGCTGGTGGTCTCCACCGACCCCGCGCACTCCCTCGCCGACGCGTTCGGCATCCCGCTCACCGGCGAACCCTCCGAAGTGGACTCGTGCCTGCACGCGGCGCAGGTCGACGCGCGCGGCCTCGTCGACGGGGTGTGGGACGAGCTGAAGGGGCAGCTGCGATCCGCGCTCGCGGGCGCTGGCGTCGACTCGCTCGACGCCGAGGAGCTGACGGTGCTGCCGGGAGTCGACGAACTGGCCGCGCTGACCGAGGTCCAGCGGCTCGCCGAGACCGGCCGCTGGGCGACCGTCGTGGTCGACTGCGGCCCCACCGCGGAAACGCTGCGCCTGCTGTCGCTCCCGGAGGCGGTGAGCGGATACCTCGGCAGGCTGTTCGGCTGGCCGAAGCTGACCGGCGGCGGCCGGAAGTGGGGCGGCACGGTCGAGTCCGTCCGCAAGCTCGCCACCCATCTCGAGTCGTTGCGGGCACTGCTCACCGATCCCGGGGTCACCACGGTCCGGCTGGTGCTCACCCCGGAACGCGTCGTGGTCGCCGAGGCGCGCCGCACGCTCAGCTCGCTCGCGCTGCGCGGGATCAGGGTCGACGGCATCGTGGTCAACCGGCTGATGCCCGCACCCGGGCGCTGGCGGGGCGCCGCCGCGGCCTGGATGCGCACGCGGCGGGCGCAGCAGCGGGCCGTGCTGTCCGAACTGGACGCCGCGGGTCTCGCCGCGGGCGAGACGAGCAGGGTCGAGCACCGGGCCACCGAGCCGGTCGGGCTCCCCGCCCTGCTGGAGATCCACCGCGAGCTTTACCAGGGAGCCGATCCGTTGTCCGGCAACGGGTCCGGGGTCACTCCACTGCTCAACGTGTCCGAAGTGGACGATGGGTACCGGCTGCGGGTCGCGTTGCCGCTCGGCAAGGACTCCGCGGTCGACCTGGCCAGGGTCGACGACGATCTCGCGATCACCGTCGACGGGTTCCGCAGGCTCATCGCGCTGCCCGAACTGCTGCGGTCGTGTTCGGTCACCGGAGCCGAGTCCGATCCAGCCGGGCTCGTCGTCTCGCTCGAGCCCGCCCGGAGGCACCCATGACCGAGCAGCAGCACCACGGCGACGGCGCGAGCCTCGCCGAGGAGATCCGCCTGCTGGTGGAGATGGTCGTCGAGCGCGCCGCGCCCTGGCTCGACGGCGTGATCGCCGCCGGGCACGGCGCCGCGGAGGAAGCGCACCGGCGTGCCGAATCCCAGGACGGCTCGTCGGCGGGGACCGACGGATGCGGCTGGTGCCCGCTGTGCGCGATCGTCGCCGTCGTGCGCGGCGAGCGCCCCGAGTTCGCGGCACGCGTGCTCGAACAGGCCGCGCAGCTCATCGCGCTGCTGCGCGCGGTGCTGGCCGATCGCTGGGACCCCGCCGCCGGGGTGCACATGCCCGGCTTCCAGCCGGATCCCCCTCGCCGGGACGCCGATCGCGAACCGGAGCCAGCGGGAGCGGGGGCACCCTCGTCGCACCGCGTCCAGCGCATCACCGTTCGGCCCCGCTTTGAGTAGCCCGCGCCTGGCCATCGGCCTCGACGTCGGCGGGACGAGCGTGCGAGCCGGAGTGGTCGACGAAACCGGCTCGGTGCTCGACACCGCGCGAGTCGGCACGCCCGGCGACGAAGGCGCGCTCGAGGATTCGATCGCGGGCGTCATCGACGAACTGCGCGAGCGGCACACCGGCGCGGGCGAGATCGGCGCGGTCGGGCTCGCGGTCGCCGGCTTCGTCAGGAGCGATCGCCGGTCGGTGATGTTCGCGCCGCACCTGGCCTGGCGGGACGCCCCGGTCGCCGACCGGATCTCCCGGCGCGTCGGGCTCCCGGTCACCCTCGAACACGACGCGAACGCGGCCACCATCGGCGAGCACCGCTTCGGCTCCGCCAGGGGCGCGCAGGTCGCGGTGCTGATCGCGCTCGGCACCGGGATCGGCGCCGGTCTCCTGCTCGGCGGGCGCACCTACCGCGGCGCGCACGGCGTGGCACCCGAGCTGGGACATCTCACCGTGGTGCCGGGCGGACGGCCGTGCTCGTGCGGCAAGTACGGCTGCTGGGAGCGCTACTGCAGCGGCACCGCGCTCGCCGCGACCGCGGTGGAGCAGCTCGCGCGCCATCCCGGCACTTCGACGGTACTGGCGAGGGAAGTGCTCGGCGACCCCGGCTCGGTCACCGGGCGCCGGGTCGCCGGTGCCGCCCGCGACGGCGACCCGATCGCCCTGAAGGCGATGGCGGAGCTGGCGAAGTGGCTCGGCGAGGGCATCGCGCTCGTCGCGGACGTGTTCGATCCCGAGGTGGTGGTGATCGCGGGCGGGGTGTCCGAGTCGGCGCCGCTGTTCCTCGACGAGGCGAGGGAGCACTACGCGAGCATGCTCACCGGCAGCGGGCACCGGCCGCTGGCCAGGATCCGCACCGCGCAGCTCGGTGACGACGCCGCGATCGTCGGCGCCGCCGCGCTCGCGATGGACGTCGCCGCGGCACCGAAGACCACGGCCGGGGTCGGGGGATAGCCGCCGTGGCTCGCGGTGACGGTGAGGGGTTCGTGCGCTGTGCCTGCGGGCAGCGGCACTGGGGCCGCTACGGCGCGGCGGGCCTGCTGCTGACCGATCCCGAACGCGGCGTGCTGTTGCAGCGCCGGGCGTGGTGGACCCACCAGGGCCGGACGTGGGGTGTGCCGGGTGGCGCGCTGCGCTCCGGCGAGAGCCCGCTGGACGCCGCGCGGCGGGAAGCCGCCGAAGAAGCCGCCGTGCCCCCGGACCTGCTCGTGCCCACCGCGTCGTCCACTGTGGACCACGGGACATGGCACTACACCACCGTTCTGGCGACCGCGCGTGCGCGGGTGCGGGCCGAGGTGTCCGATGTGGAGAGTGCGGAGCTGCGCTGGGTGCCGCCGGAGGAGGTGCCGTCGCTGCGCCTGCACCCCGGGTTCGCCGAGGCGTGGCCGTCGCTGGCAGGCGAGCTGGACCGGGCGCTCGTGCTCGTCGTGGACGCGGCGAACGTGATGGGCTCCCGGCCGGACGGCTGGTGGCGGGACCGCGCGGGCGCCGCCGCCAGGCTGCGCGATCGCCTGGCCGGGCTGGTGACCGCGGGAGTGCCCGATTCCGCGGCAGGCCTGCTCGGGCGTCCCGGCTGGAGGTGGTGGCCGCGGATCGTGCTCGTGGTCGAAGGGCAGGCGCGTGGTGTGTCCGCAGTGGACGGCGTGCCGGTGGTCGCCGCGCCGCGCGACGGTGACGCCGAGATCGTGGCGCAGGCGCGGCGCCTGGTCGAAGAGCGCCCCTACGACCACGTGCTGGTAGCCACCGCCGACCGCGAACTGCGCGACCGGATCACCGCCGAAGGCGCCGGGCCGATGTCGCCCCGCACCCTGCTTTCGTTGCTGGACTGAGCTTTCCTGCCCCGAAGGTCACAGTGCTGATGTGCCCGCGTCGATTCCGGGTGGGTTGAGCGAGGCGCGGGTTCTCTGGAGGCTCGGCTCGTCCGCGCGGTCCCCGAAGGCGTCCTTCAGGACGTGACCGGGCCGGTGGGAAATCGGACCACGCGGTCAGTCCTTGTCGATGCCGTCGCGCATTTCCGCGACGAGAGAGGCGACGACGGCCTTGAGGCTCCCGTTGTACCGGCGTGCGACAGCGCGCTGCCGCCGGTAGCTCGCGCCGTAGCGCAGGATCGTCTCGACGCCGCGTAGCTGCTCGGCGCAGTCGAGCCGCTTCGCCACCGGTTCGAGGCGGTTCAGCAGGTCCACCACGTCGTCGGTGACGAGCCGCTCGTTGCCATCGGCGTCCAGGATGATGATCGCGTCGGTGCCGTAGCGCGCCGCGCGCCACTTGTTCTCCTGCACGTGCCACGGCGGCAGTGTCGGCAGGGTTTCACCGTTGTCGAGCCTGGCGCTGAAGTCGTCGACGAGGCACTGGGTGAGCGCGGAGATCGCGGCCACCTCCTCCAGCGTCGGCACCCCGTCGCACACGCGCATCTCCACGGTGCCGAAATGCGGCGCCGGCCGGATGTCCCACCGGATCTCGGAGAAGTGGTCGATCACGCCGGTGACGAACATGTCGTCGACGTAGTGCTCCAGCTCGTCCCAGGTGCCGAACTGGAACGGCAGGCCCGCGGTGGGCAGCTGCTGGAACATCAGCGCGCGGTTCGAGGCGTACCCGGTGTCCTCGGCGCCCCAGTAGGGCGACGAGGCGGAAAGCGCCTGGAGGTGCGGCGCGTACTTGAGCAGCCCGTCCAGCACGGGCAGCGCCTTGTCCCGGTGGTCGAGTCCCACGTGGACGTGCACGCCGTAGATCAGCATCTGCCTGCCCCACCACTGGGTGCGGTCGATGAGCTTGGCGTACCGCTCCTTGTCGGTCACCTTCTGCTGGTACCAGGTCGAAAACGGGTGGCTGCCCGCGGAGAACACCTCGACGCCGAGCGGGTCCAGCACGGTGTGCAGTTCGTCGATCGAGGCGCTGAGGTCGGCGGCGACCTCGTCGACGGTGTCGCACACGCCGGTGATCACTTCGATCGTGTTGAGCAGCAGCTCCTGCTTGATCTTCGGGTGCTCCCCCGACCCGTCCGGGCAGATCCGGGTCAGCACGCGCTCGGCGATCGAGGCGAGCTCACCGCTGCGCCGGTCGACCAGCGCCAGCTCCCATTCCGCGCCGATGGTCGACCGGCGGGATGGCACGAACTCGATACGCATGGCGCTCGCGCGTCAGACCTGCGCGCCGTTGGTCGGGTCCGCGCCGTCCGGCGGCCCCTGCCGGACCCGGAGCAGGAGCAGCGCCAGCCCGATCGCGAGCGAGAGGATGCCGAGCGGGGTCGCCAGCGTCGCGCTGACGCCGGTGATGCTCGGCGCGACCAGCAGCAGGATGCCGACCACGAAGAACAGCAGCACCACGAACGCGCCCTTGCGCGGTTTCGGCAACGGCGGCGGTTCCGGCGGGATGTAGTGCTCTTCCGGGTCGTCGGGGTCCGGCGGCGACGGGTCCCCGCCCAGCACGGTGGCGTCCCAGTCGGTGCCGCCGGTGCGCCAGCCGGCGTCCTGCGTCTCGGCCTCCTTCTCCTTGCCCTCCGCGGCCTTGGCCTTCGGCTCCTTCGACGCCGGTTCTTCGACGATGTCCTTGCCGACGCCCTCGGCCCGCAGCCCCGCCACTATCGCGGCGAACGCCTCGTCGACGTTGTCCGGTTCGCTCGTGTCGTGTTCGCTCACCGTGAACCGCCTCGGCCCGCCTCGACTCTCGCCCGCACGAATTCCACGCTCCGATCGAAGATGAGCGGCGCGTCGTTGTCCAGCGTCGCGACGTGGTAGCTGTGCTCGAGCAGCACTTCGGTGACGTCGCTGCTCCCGACCCCGTCCAGGATGATCCGCGAGTTCACCGGCTCCACGACGTGGTCAACGACCGAGTGCAGCAGGAGAAGCGGCTGGGTCACCTTCGGCAGGTCGGCGCGGACGAGCTTCCACAGCCGCGCGAGGCTGGCCGCGGCGCGCACCGGCAGCCGGTCGTAGGCCAGCTCGGTGACACCCGGCTTCTTGATGTCGCTGGCGATGCCCTTGACCGACGGCAGCAGCCTGGCCAGCACCGGCATCAGCTTCGCGTCCCAGCGCAGCGTGGTGACCGACGGGTTGACCAGCCCGATGCCCGCGATCCGCTCGCCGAACTCCTGGGCCAGCCGCAGCGTCAGCGTGCCGCCCATCGACTGGCCGAACACGAACACCCGCTCGTGTGATCCCAGCAGTTCGAGCAGCTCGGCGCGGACCTGGCCGTACCAGTCCGGCCAGCCGGTGCGGTTCATCTCCTGCCACGTGGTGCCGTGCCCCGGCAGCAGCGGCACGCGCACCGAGAACCCGGCCTCGGCGAGGTGCTCGCCCCACGGGCGCATGCTGCCCGGGGTGCCGGTGAAGCCGTGGCAGAGCAGGACACCGGCTTCGGCGGAGCCGGTGTGCGAGAACGGTTCTGCGCCGGGGAGCACGGGCATGCTCTTCTCGCCTTCGCTCGGGACGGTCGAACTCCTATGGTGGCACGGCCGGCCGTGATCGGGGCACCGCCATGACCGTTTCCGCCCGGTTCGCGCGTCACACCCGCGCGTGTGACATCGGTCGCCGCGCTCGCGCAACCGGGCGGCACCCGTTGTGCGAGGGTGGCCGTGATTCGTAGGCTAGTCGTCCGAACGAGGATTTCGGCTGCTTGGAGGGTCACCCGCGGTGCTGTACCGGCTGATGAAGTACGTGCTGATCGGCCCCCTGCTCCGGCTGCTGTGGCCGACGAAGGTGAGCGGCACGGAAAACATCCCGACGACCGGTGGCGCGATCCTCGCGAGCAACCACCTCGCCGTCGCCGACTCGTTCTTCATGCCGGTGCGGGTGCGGAGGATGGTCACCTTCCCCGCCAAGCTGGAGTACTTCACCGAGCCGGGGATCAAGGGCAAGCTCAAGAAGGCGTTCTTCAGCGGCGTCGGGCAGATCCCGATCGACCGGTCCAGCGGCTCCGCCGCGCAGGCCGCACTCGACACCGTGATCCGCCTGCTGAACGAGGGCAACCTCGTCGGTATCTACCCCGAGGGCACCCGCTCCCCGGACGGCAGGCTCTACAAGGGCAAGACCGGCGTCGCCCGCATCGCGCTCAAGACCGGCGCGCCGGTGGTCCCGGTCGCGATGATCGGCACCGACAAGGTCAACCCGATCGGCTCCAAGATGTGGTGGCCGCGGCGGCTGGAGATCCGGTTCGGCGCGCCGCTCGACTTCTCCCGCTACGAAGGGCTCGCGGGGGACAGGTTCGTCGAGCGGTCCATCACCGACGAGATCATGTACACGCTGATGGAGCTGTCCGGCCAGGAGTACGTCGACATCTACGCCGCCAAGGCCAAGGAACTCGCCGCCGCCGAGGCCGCCGGGGTGCGGCCCGCCGTGCCGGCCCAGGCCGACGCGCGCGCGGCCGACCGGGTGCCGGAAAGCAAGGCGGGCTGACGCCGTAAGGTGCCCCGGTGCGATTCTTCTACGACACCGAGTTCATCGAGGACGGCGTGACCATCGACCTGGTGTCGATCGGCGTGGTGGACGAGAAGGGTCGCGAGTTCTACGCGGTATCCACCGAGTTCGATCCGGCGAAGGCCGGGCCGTGGGTGCGGGAGAACGTGCTGCCGAAACTGCCGTCGCCCGCCGACAGCGCCTGGCGCAACCGCGAGCAGATCCGCACCGACCTGTTGCGCTTCCTCGGCAAACCGCCCGGCGGCATCGAACTGTGGGCCTGGTTCGCCGCCTACGACCACGTGGCGCTCGCCCAGTTGTGGGGCGCGATGCCCGCGCTGCCGCGCCAGCTTCCCCGGTTCACCCGCGACCTGCGGCAACGGTGGGAGGACGTCGGCAAGCCGAAGCTCCCCGCCGCTCCCACCGACGCCCACGACGCCCTCGCCGACGCCAAGCACAATCTTTTGCGCTGGCGCGTGATCGCGCAGCAGAATTTGAGCTGACGGGGGCGCGGCTCTCGAGGTGAGTCACTGTCGAGTGGCGGGGCGCCCCCGGCAGCGCAAGTTCAGGGAGCCTGGCGGCTCCGTGCGCGACTTCGAACGCTCCCCGGCGCGCTGGCGCGCACCGGCTCGCCGGTGGGTGGTTAGCTGGGCAATGGCCGCGCCTCCGGCGCGGACCTCGCTTCGCTCGGGGGGAGGCGGGCGAGATCAGCGCGATTGCCGCGTGCTGGCCAGATGCTGGAGGAGCATCGCCGTGTCGTCCCAGCCGAGGCAGGCGTCGGTGATGCTTTGGCCGTAGGTCAGGCTTTCCGCGTCGCCGAGGGTGAGGTCCTGGCGTCCTGCTTCGAGGAAGCTTTCCACCATCACGCCGGCGATCCCGCGTTCCCCGGCCGCGATGCGGTCCGCCAGCTCGCCGAGCACCTCGCCCTGCCGGACGTGGTCCTTGCCGCTGTTGCCGTGGCTCGCGTCGACGATCACGCGTTCGGGCAGGCCCGCCTTCCGCAGGCGCGCCATGGTGTCCGAGACGGTGGCCTCGTCGTAGTTGGGGCCGCTCGCGCTGCCGCGCAGGATGACGTGGCAGTCCGGGTTGCCCGCCGTCGTGACCAGCGCGGCCAGCCCGTCCGGGTTGATGCCGGGGAACACG
Source organism: Amycolatopsis minnesotensis (assembly GCF_039529815.1). NCBI lineage: Bacteria > Bacillati > Actinomycetota > Actinomycetes > Pseudonocardiales > Pseudonocardiaceae > Amycolatopsis > Amycolatopsis minnesotensis. The sequence goes on from NZ_BAAANN010000016.1 coordinate 128,433, forward strand.
TGGCTGGCCGCGGCCGCGCGGGTGGCGTCCACCGCCACCTGCACGTCGCCCTCGGTGGAGTTCTTGATCCCGACCGGCATCGACAGCGCGCTGCACAGCTGCCGGTGCACCTGGCTCGCCGCGGTGCGCGCGCCGATGGATCCCCAGCTCACGGTGTCCGCGATGAACTGCGGGGTGATCGGATCGAGGAACTCGCAGCCCACCGGCAGGCCCAGCGCGGAGATGTCGAGCAGCAGCCGCCGCGCCATCCGCAGGCCCTCGTTGACGGCGAAGCTCCCGTCGAGCCTCGGGTCGTTGATCAGGCCCTTCCAGCCCAGCGTGGTGCGCGGCTTTTCGAAGTACACGCGCATGACCACGTGGATCCGGTCGCGGACGGTCTCGGCGAGTTCGGCGAGACGGCGCGCGTAGTCGAGCGCGGCCGCGGGATCGTGCACCGAGCACGGCCCGACCACGACCAGGAGCCGGTCGTCGGCGCCGGTGAGGATGTCGACGGTGTCGGCACGGCCCTGCTGGACGACCTTCGCGACGGCGGCGTCCATCGGATGCTCTTCGCGGAGCAGCGCGGGGGAGATGAGCGGGCTCATGCTCGTCGTCCGCCGGGCGTCGAGCGAGTCGATGGCCCCGGCGGGGGCTGCGGTGATGGTCAACGGGGGTTCCTTTCGGGGAACCGGCCCGTCGAAGAGGTCCCTGGCGAGCCGGTGCGTTCGGCTCGAGGGCGGGATCGTCAGCGCGCGGTGTCGCCGGCGGGCCCACCCCGGGCCAGCCTGCTAAACCAGAAATAGCGCTGCACGTCTTCGACCGTAGCACGCTCGGCAGCCGGGTTCCCCGGCTCACCGCCATGGCCGCTGCACCGATCAAGTTGGGACCGCTACGCTGGCGCCGGAACGTGTGACTGCCGTCTCGCCACGCCCCGGAGCGGGGCACCGCAGGCGAGGCATGACAGCGGAGGTCTGATCTGATGCGAGTCGGTGTACTGACCGGCGGCGGCGACTGCCCGGGACTGAACGCGGTGATCCGTGCCGTGGTGCGCAAGGGCATCGAGGTGCACGGCTGGGACATCGTCGGCTTCCGGAGCGGGTGGCAGGGCCCGCTGACGGGGGACTGCAGGCCACTCGGCCTCGACGACGTGGAGGACATCCTCACCAGGGGCGGCACCATCCTGCGGTCCTCGCGGACCAACCCGTACAAGGTCGAGGGCGGGGTCGACAAGATCAAGTCCGTGCTCGCCGACCAGGGCGTCGACGCGCTGATCGCGATCGGCGGGGAGGACACCCTCGGCGTCGCGAAGCGGCTCACCGACGACGGCATCGGCGTGGTCGGCGTGCCGAAGACGATCGACAACGATCTCGGCGCCACCGACTACACCTTCGGCTTCGACACCGCCGTCTCCATCGCCACCGAGGCGATCGACCGGCTGCACACCACCGCCGAGTCGCACCACCGCGCGCTCGTGGTGGAGGTCATGGGGCGGCACGCGGGCTGGATCGCGCTGCACTCCGGGCTCGCCGGCGGCGCCAGCGTGATCCTGGTGCCGGAGCGCCAGTTCTCCGTCGACCAGGTCGTCGAATGGGTCGAGCGCCGGTTCGAGCGCGAGTACGCGCCGATCATCGTCGTCGCCGAGGGCGCGCTCCCCGAGGGCGGCGAGGAAAAGCTTCTCACCGGGGAGAAGGACGCCTTCGGCCACGTGCGCCTCGGCGGCATCGGCACCTGGCTCGCCGACGAGATCGCCCACCGCACCGGCAAGGAGTCCCGCGCGGTCGTGCTCGGGCACACCCAGCGCGGCGGCACGCCCACCGCGTACGACCGCGTGCTCGCCAGCCGGTTCGGGCTCAACGCGGTCGACGCGGTCGCCGACGGCGACTTCGGCGTGATGGTGGCACTGCGCGGCACCGACATCGTGCGCGTCAAGCTGTCCGAGGCCACCGCCGAGCTCAAGACGGTCCCGACCGAGCGGTACGAAGAGGCCGAAGTCTTCTTCGGTTAGTCGATCGCTGCATTTTGTCGGCCCGGCGGCCGACTTGAACGCCTCCCCGGCGCGCTGCGCGCACCGGGGAGGCCGGGTGGGTGGCTGGGTTCTGCACGACCGGGCCTTCGGCCCGGACCTCGCGGCACTCGGGGTTGTGGGCGGGCGTTGAAGCGGGAGCGACCGCGGACTTGGGCGAGCGGATGTGTCTCCGGGCGAAGTCGGGAATTTCTTTCTTAGTATTTCTCTTATATGGCAATGATTTTCCTCTACCCGACTTTAGTCTGGTGTGGAGTCTGGGTTTGGTCTAAACCATTGATTCGGTGGTCTAGTCCTCTTACCGTGAGGGTCCTTCCGTGTTCCCTCGGCCACTCACGGTTATCAGGGAGAAGACCAATGTTGTTCACTCGGATCAGGCGAAACATTCTCGCGGGTGTGGGCGTGGCCGCCGCTCTCACACTCGCGGCCACCGTGGCGGCACCCGCCTCGGCCAACCCGGTGGCTCCGGCCACCGATGCGGCGCCGGTCACCGCGGCCCCGGCGGACGCGACCGCGGCGGCGGGCAAGACCGTCGGGTACTTCGTGCAATGGGGTGTCTACGGGCGCAACTACCACGTCAAGAACATCGAAACGAGCGGCTCGGCCTCGAAGCTGACCCATCTCAACTACGCCTTCGGCAACGTCACCAACGGCGGTTGTTCCATCGGTGACAGCTACGCCGACTACGACCGGTTCTACGACGCCGGGTCCAGTGTGGACGGCGTCGCCGACACCTGGGACAACGGCGCGCTGCGCGGCAACTTCGGCCAGCTCAAGCGGCTCAAGAAGATGCACCCCAACCTGAAGGTCCTCTTCTCGTTCGGCGGGTGGACCTGGTCCGGCGGCTTCGGCCAGGCCGCGGCGAACCCGACCGCCTTCGCGAACTCCTGCTACAACCTGGTCAACGACCCGCGCTGGGCCGGGGTCTTCGACGGCATCGACATCGACTGGGAGTACCCGAACGCGTGCGGGCTCACCTGTGACAAGAGCGGCCCCGACGCACTGAAGAAGGTCCTGTCGGCGCTGCGCGCGAAGTTCGGGTCCAAACTGGTCACCGCCGCGATCACCGGTGACGGGTCGAACAACGGGAAGATCGACGCCGCCGACTACGCCGGTGCCGCGCAGTCCTCGGACTGGTTCAACGTGATGACCTACGACTACTTCGGCGCGTGGGCGCCGAAGGGGCCGACGGCACCGCATTCGCCGCTGAACGCCTACCAGGGCATCCCGACCGAGGGCTTCAACTCGGACGCGGTCATCCAGAAGCTCAAGGGCAAGGGCATTCCGGCGAACAAGCTGCTGCTCGGCCTCGGTTTCTACGGGCGGGGCTGGACGGGTGTCAGCCAGGACGCGCCGGGAGGCACCGCGACCGGTCCGGCGCAGGGCACCTACGAACAGGGCATCGAGGACTACAAGGTGCTCAAGGGCCGCTGCCCGAGCACCGGCACGATCGCGGGCACGGCGTACGCGAAGTGCGGTTCGAACTGGTGGAGCTACGACACCCCGGCGACGATCAAGAGCAAGGTCGGCTACGCCCGTTCGCAGGGGCTCGGCGGCACCTTCTTCTGGGAACTGTCCGGTGACACCACGAACGGCGAGCTGATCAGCGCGATCAACGCGGGCTGAGCCGCTTCGACCCGGCGGGCTCTCCCCTCAACCGGGGGAGGGCCCGCTTCGTGCATCCACAGTGGACTCGACCGGCGGGACTCGACAGGCGGGACTCGACCGGCGGGACCCGACCGCGCCCGGTTCTGTCGGGGGCCGTCAGTAGGCTGCGGCGCGTGAAGTTCGCCGGTTTCGGCGAGTACGCGGTCGATTTCTACGACGGCCTGCTCGCGGACAATTCCAAGTCCTACTGGGACGACAACGTCGCCGTCTACCGCTCGGACGTGCGGGAGCCGATGCAGGCGCTGCTCGCGGAGCTGAACAAGGAGTTCTCGTCGGGCCTCGGCGAGGGCAAGGTGTTCCGCCCGTACCGCGACGTCCGGTTCTCGAAGGACAAGACGCCGTACAAGACGCACTGCGGCGGCGTGATCGAGGCGGGCCGCGGCGGCGGCGCCTACTACGTGGAGGTCGGGCCGGACGGCCTGCGGGTCGGCGGCGGCTGCTTCCACCTCGCACCGGACCAGCTGGCCCGCTTCCGGCAGGCCGTCGACACCGAGATCCACGGCGAGGCGCTGGCGAAGATCATCGCGAAGCTCCAGCGCGCCGGGTGGACGATCGGCGGTGACGTGCTCCAGACCAAACCAAGGGGGTACGACGCCGGGCACCCGCGGATCGACCTGCTGCGGCACCGGTCGATCTACGCCGTCCGCGTCTGGGAGCCGGACGACGCGCTGCACGAGCGCGCATGCCTCGACCGGGTGAAAAAAGCGTGGCGGCAGGTGCGCGACTTCAACGAGTGGGCGCGCGATCACGTTGGGGTGAGCGAGCAACCCCGCCGGTAGGAAGTTCGGGCAGAGTTTCCGGATCGATTACGGGATCGGTACAGACCTGCGGCGCGAGAGGTACTAGGCTGTGCGAACGTGAGCCGACGCGCGAAGATCGTTTGTACCCTTGGTCCTGCCACCGCGACCGCGGACAAGGTCCGCGCGCTGGTGGACGCGGGCATGGACGTGGCGAGGATGAACTTCAGCCACGGCAGCCACAGCGACCACAAGCAGGTGTTCGACCTGATCAGAGCGGCCGCCGCGGAAACCGGCCGGGCCGTCGGCATCCTCGGCGACCTGCAGGGCCCGAAGATCCGCCTCGGCACGTTCGCGGGCGGGCCCGTCGAGTGGCGCACCGGCGACACGGTGCGCATCACCGTCGAGGACGTGGCAGGCACCCACGACCGCGTCTCGACCACCTACAAGGGCCTCGCCAAGGACGCGAAGCCCGGCGACCGGCTGCTCGTCGACGACGGCAAGGTGGGCCTGGTGGTCACCGGTGTCGAAGGCCCCGACGTGGTGTGCGAGGTCACCGAAGGCGGTCCCGTCAGCAACAACAAGGGCGTCTCGCTGCCGGGCATGGACGTGTCCGTGCCCGCCATGTCCGAAAAGGACATCGAAGACCTCGAGTTCGCGATGGAGCTCGGCGTCGACTTCATCGCGCTGTCCTTCGTGCGCTCGCCCGCCGACATCGACCTCGTGCACCAGGTGATGGACCGGGTCGGCAAGGGCAGGGTCCCGGTCGTGGCGAAGATCGAGAAGCCGGAGGCGGTGTACAACCTCGAAGCCATCGTGCTCGCCTTCGACGGCGTGATGATCGCCCGCGGCGACCTCGGCGTCGAGCTGCCGCTCGAGCAGGTGCCGCTGGTGCAGAAGCGGGCCATCCAGATCGCCCGCGAGAACGCGAAACCGGTCATCGTGGCCACCCAGATGCTCGACTCGATGATCAACAGCTCCCGGCCGACGCGCGCCGAGGCCTCCGACGTCGCGAACGCGGTGCTGGACGGTGCGGACGCGCTCATGCTCTCCGGCGAGACCAGCGTCGGCCGCTATCCGACCGAGTCGGTGCGCACGATGGGCAGGATCGTCGAAGCAGTCGAAACCGACTCCCCGGTCGTGCCGCCGCTGAGCCACGTCCCGCGGACCAAGCGCGGCGTGATCTCCTACGCGGCGCGCGACATCGGCGAGCGGCTCAACGCGAAGGCGCTCGTCGCCTTCACCCAGTCCGGCGACACCGTGCGCCGCCTCGCCCGGCTGCACACCCGGCTGCCGCTGCTGGCGTTCACGCCGGAGGAAAGCGTGCGCAGCCAGCTTTCGATGACCTGGGGCACCGCGACCAGGATCGTGCCGTTCGTCGAATCGACCGACCAGATGATCCAGCAGGTCGACCACGCGATGCTCGAGATGGGCCGGTACGCCAAGGGCGACCTCGTGGTCATCGTCGCGGGCTCCCCGCCGGGGACCGTCGGGTCCACCAACCTCATCCGCGTCCACCGGCTCGGTGAAGACGACCACGCCTGAGGGACTGCCGGGCCCCGACGGCATAGGGTCGGCGCCATGACTGAACTGGCCAGGCAGGCCGCGTCCGGAATGGACGCAGGGGAACCGGCCGGCGGACAGCAGGTGCTCGACCACCTCGTGGCCCTGCTGGACCTGGAGAAGCTCGAAGAGAACTTCTTCCGCGGCGTCAGCCCCGCGCACTCACCGGTGCGCGTGTTCGGCGGGCAGGTGGCGGGCCAGGCGCTCGTCGCGGCGGGGCGCACCGTGCCGGAGGACCGCGGGGTGCACTCGCTGCACGCGTACTTCATCCGCGGCGGTGACCCCAGCGTGCCGATCGTGTACGAAGTGGACCGCATCCGCGACGGGCGCTCGTTCACCACGCGCCGGGTCATCGCGATCCAGCACGGCAAGGCGATCTTCTCGTTGTCGGCGTCGTTCCAGAAGGACGAGCGCGGGATCGAGCACGCGGACGGGATGCCCGACGTGCCGCCGCCGGACTCGCTGCCGACGCTCGCGGAACGGGTCGGCGACTTCCCGCACCTGAGCACCATGCGCACCCGGCCGCGCCCGATCGACCTGCGCTACGTCAACGACCCGCCGTGGCTGACCAGGGAGACCGGCGAGCGGCCCGCGCGCAACCAGGTGTGGATGCGGGCCGACGGCGTGCTGCCCGACGAGCGGCTGCTGCACGTGTGCGTGCTGACCTACGCCTCGGACATGACGCTGCTCGACTCGCCGCTGGCGCGCCACGGCGTCTACTGGGAACTCGACAAGGTGCTGGGTGCGAGCCTCGACCACGCGCTGTGGTTCCACCGCCCGTTCCGCGCCGACGAATGGTTCCTCTACGACACCGAAACCCCGTCGGCCTCGGGCGCGCGCGGTTTGGCGACCGGCCGCTTCTTCGCCGCCGACGGCACCCTCATCGCCACCGTCGTCCAAGAGGGCCTCCTCCGCGTCCTGGACTGACCCGCCGCGGGTGGCGGAATGGCCCTGAAAGGCGCCTTCGGGGAATCTGACGCCGCGATCTCGCGCTTCGTGGTGCGTGGCGTGGTGGGGTCTATGCCCTGAAGGGGGCCTTCGCGGCGTCAGATTCCCTCAAGGGCGCCTTCAGGGCATGGACCCCGGAGTAGTGCGGGCGCACGAGGGGCTACTTCCGTGGCGTGCGCGCTCTTGGAGGCCCTTTTTGGCTGTCTCTGGGGTACCGGGCGGACCTGGGAAAGAGGTGCGAGCTGGCGGAATTCCCGCTCGTGCTCTGAAGGGTGCCTTCGGGGAATCTGACGCCGCGATCTCGTCCTTCGTGGTGCGCGGTGTGGTGGGGTCTATGCCCTGAAGGGGGCCTTCGCGGCGTCAGATTCCCTCAAGGGCGCCTTCAGGGCATAGACCCCGGAGTAGTGCGGGCCCACGAAGGCCACATCCGCGGCATCACACGCCCCGAAGGACCCCTTCGGGGCATCCAGAAACCCGGGTGACTGCCCCGAACGGCGGGGGTCGAGCACCCGGAAATCGCTTACGATCCCCGCTCATGCGCCTGTCTCGCACTGCCCGCACCGGGCTCGTCGTGCTCCTCGCCGCACTGGTCACCGGCACGCAGGCCGGTGCGCCGACGGCGGTGTCGGCCAATCCGCTCGGGAAGGACCTCGACGCGGTCCTGTCGGCGCCGTCGCTCGCCGGTGCCGACATCGGGCTCGTGGTGCGCAAGGCGAGCACCGGCGAGGTGCTCTACACCCGCCAGAGCGACCGGAGGCGGCAGCCCGCGTCGAACACCAAGCTGTTCACCACGGCGGCCGCGCTCGACAGGCTGGGGCCCGGCTACCGGTTCCGCACCACGGTGGAGTCCGCCGCGCGCCGGGTGGGGCCGGTGCTGGCGGGGGACGTCGTGCTGCGCGGTGGGGGTGACCCGACGATGCTCGCCGCCGACTACGACGCGCTTGCCGCGAAGATCGCCGCGAGCGGGGTCAAGGTGGTGACCGGCAAGCTCGTCGCCGACGACGGGTTCTTCGACCGCGTCCGCCTCGGCACCGGCTGGTCGTGGGACGACGAGCCGTACTACTACAACGCGCAGACCTCCGCGCTGACCATCGCACCCGACACCGACTTCGACGCCGGTTCGGTGATCGTGCGGGTCTCGCCCGGCCGGGCGGGGAAGCCCGCGAAGGTCGAGCTGGACCCGCCGAACTCCTACCTGCGCGTGGTGAACACCGCCACCACCGCGCCGAGCGGCTCGACTGCTGTCACGGTGGATCGCGAGCACGGCACCAACACGATCACGGTCAGCGGGTCGATCCCCGCCGGGGCGGCGCCGGACGAAGAGACCATGGCGGTCTGGGAGCCGACCGGGCTCGCTTCTTCGGTGTTCCGCGACGCGCTGGCCCGCCACGGCGTCCGCGTGCTCGGCACGTCGGTCACCTCGACGGCGCCGAAGCAACCGGTGCTCGCGACACGGGACTCCATCCCGGTTTCGGAGCTGCTGACACCGTTCCTCAAGCTCTCGAACAACATGCACGCCGAGGCGCTCGTGAAGGCCGCGAGCCGCGGCGCCGGCGGCACTGGCGGTTGGGCGGACGGGATCGCCACGCTCGAAAAAGTGTTGCCCGCCTTCGGAATCGACCCGTCACGTCTGTACTTAGTGGACGGTTCGGGACTGTCAAGGATGGACCAGGCGACGCCGGACCAGATCGCGGCGCTGCTGCTGGCCGCGCGCGCGAAACCGTGGTTCGGCCAGTTCTACGCCGCGTTGCCGGTGGCGGGAATCGCAGACCGGCTCGTCGGCGGCACCCTGCGCTCCCGCCTCGCCGGAACCGCGGCCGCGGGCAAGGTGCACGCGAAGACCGGGTCCTACACCGGGGTCAGCGCGCTGTCCGGTTACGTCACCGCCGCCGACGGTGAGGAGCTGGTGTTCTCGATGGTGTCGAACCAGACGCTCGGGAGCCCGCGCGCGGCCGAGGACGCGGTGGCGCTCCGGCTCGCCCAGTACGCGGGTGCGGCGGACCGCTCCCAGCCCGTCGCGACGATCACTGATCGTTCTCAGGTGTCTTCGCCGCGTGACGAACTCGAATGCTCCTGGACGAAGTCCTGCTGATCAGACGGCGGCGCGGCGGTGCCGCCTGCGGGGTGTGGACGGCACCGGCTCGCCCAGCGCGAGCTGCGCGGCGAGGTAGGCGCGGCACGGGGTGACGCGGCGGCGGAAGAAGCCGCGGCGGCAGCGGGGGCACCGGCCCCGCGCGTCGCTGCCGTGCCCGGCCAGTACCGCGCGCAGCGCCTCGGCGAGCGCGGGGATTTCCCCCCTGGCCAATTCGACCGCACGTTCGTCCTCGGCGTTTTCCACTGATCGGGTGAGCTCGGTCAGGCGCCGGTGGACCGACGTCTGGAGCGGATCCTTCGCGGATTCACGTTCGAGCACAGGACCTCCCCTGCCGGATTCGCCCGATCGAATCGGCGTGCGCACCCGGAATTGCGCCGCACCACCCGAGGGTACAAGCGCAATCTGCAAATTGCAGTCCGCCGAACCGGGGGTGACTTCTCGCATTCGGGATCGTTGAGATCTCACAGAGTGTGCTGGTGGCTGGTTAGATATGCGATCAGGGGCCGTCGGAGGACGACGGCACTCGAGCGAGGTGGAGGTGGCCATGACTCGGGGACAGGGACCCACTGTCCGGCGGCGCAGGCTCGCCAGTGAACTGCGTCGGCTACGCGAATCCGCCGACCTGACGATCGACGAAGTCGGCGAGAAGCTCGAGTGCTCGGCGTCGAAGATCAGCCGCATCGAGACCGGTCACGTCGGGGTCACCCCGCGCGACGTGCGGGACATGCTCGAACTCTACGGGCTCGCCGGCGAGGAACGCGAAGCGCTCGTGCAGCTCGCGAGGGAGGCCCGCAAACGCGGCTGGTGGCACGCCTACAACGAGGTGTTCACCGGTGCGTTCGTCGGGCTGGAGGCCGACGCCAGCTCGTTGCGGGCGTTCCAGGCGCTGCTGGTGCCCGGCCTGCTGCAGACCGAGCGGTACACCCTCGCGGTGATCAGGGCGATGCGCCCCGGCGCCGACGAGGACGAGATCGCCAGGCGGGTGGCGGCGAGGATGGCGCGCCAGCAGCTGCTGGCCGATCCGAACCCGCCGGAGTACTGGGCGGTGATCGACGAAGCGGTACTGCACCGCATGGTCGGGGGACCCGATGTGATGGCCGAACAGCTCGAAAGGCTACTGAGGGTGGCAGAACAGCCGCACGTGACGATTCAGGTCGTCCCGTTCGGAGCAGGCGCCCATCCGGGAATGGAGGGCCCGTTCCTGATCCTCGGTTTCCCGGAACAGGCCGATCCCGATGTCGTCTATGTGGACAGCACATCGAGCGGGGTCTATCTCGAAATGCCCCCCGATGTGCGCCGCTACTCCCTCATGTTCGACCATTTGCGTGCCGCCGCGCTGAAGCCGGACGACACGGTCGAGCTGATCGCTCAGGCCGCCGAGCGGGTGGCCGCATTACCCACGGAATAAGGAGTCGGGGACGATGGCAGCATCGCGAGCAGTGCAGGAGAGTATGGCCGTCAGAGTGACGGGGCTCGTCTGGCGCAAGAGCAGCCACAGCGGTGGCGGCAACGACTGCGTCGAGGTCGCGCTCACCGGTGAGGGCACCGCCGTGCGCGATTCGAAGGACCCCGATGGCGGGGTCTTCGCCGTGTCGGCGTCCGGCTGGCGTGGCCTGCTCGCGGCCGTCCGCGCGTAAGGCCTTACCCGGCCCCTTACCCCGCCGGCCGCGGGGTAAGGGGCCGTGGCGCCGCCAGTAGTGGGTGATCGCCCGATGCCGGGTGCCCTGCCTCAGTACGACTCTGGGATCCGTCAGCGAATCGCAGCAGCCGGAAGAGGGATCATCCATGAGGCTCGAGTACATCTACGACCCGTGGCAGGCGGAGGTCGCGCACCGGATCGCCGAGCTGCGCGCCGCGTCGCGCCGCACCAGGGTCGTCGACACCGAGAAGAACCACCGCTGGGGCTTCGGCAAGCGGCGCGGCTCGTCCCGCCGTGCCGCGTGAGGGGCGGGCTGCCCCCGTCCGGGCGGATAACCATGCCGGAACTGTCGGTGCAGTAGGCCAGAATGGACCCCGTGCCCCGTCTTGGATCCGGAATACCCCTCGTCGCGCGTGCCGAAGAGATGCGCAGGCTCTCGGCCGCCTTCGAGGGCGCCGAACTCGGTGAAGCCAACGCCGTCCTGCTCTCCGGTGACGCCGGGGTCGGGAAGACGCGGCTGCTGACCGAACTCGGCATCCGCGCGGGCGCGGCGGGCGCGCTCGTGCTCACCGGCCGCTCGCTCGACGTTCGCGAGGGCGGCCTGCCCTACCTGCCCTTCGCCGAAGCGCTCGCGCCGCTGGCCACCTCGGAGGACCCGGTGGTGGCCGAGGCGGTGCGCGCTCGTCCCGCGCTCGGCAGGCTCCTGCCGCAGGGCGAGCCGATGCCCGGCGGCGGCCTGCCCGAGCACATGGCGGTCACCACCGCGACCGAGCAGGATCCCTCGCGCCGCCGTCGCACCGAGCAGGACCTCGGCCAGCTCCAGCTGTTCGACGCGGTGCTCGGCGTGCTCGCCGAGGTCGGCGAGCGCCGCCCGGTCGTGCTCGTGGTGGAGGACCTGCACTGGGCCGACGGCGCCACCCGCAACCTGCTTTCGTTCCTGGTCTCGCGGCTGCGCGCGCAGCGCCTGCTGGTCGTCGGGAGCTACCGCGAGGAGGACGTGCACCGCAGGCACCCGCTGCGCGCCCTGCTCGGCGAGCTGGTGCGGCTGCCCACCGTCACCACGGTGGACCTGCGGCCCTTCCAGTCCGCCGACGCGAAGGCGTTCATCGAGGCGCTGGTCGACGGCCCGCTCGACGCGGACGTGCTCGCGCGCGTGGTCGAGCGGTCCGAGGGGAACCCGTTCTTCGCCGAGGAGCTCATCGCCAGCTGCGTCACCTGCGAGGACATCCCGGCCGGGCTGGCCGAGCTGCTGCTGTCCCGGCTCGAACGGCTGCCGGTCGAGACGCGGCGGGTGCTGCGCGCCATCTCGGTGGCCAGCGAACCGGTGTCGCACACCGCGCTGGCCGACGTCTCCGGGCTCGGCGAGTTCGAGCTGGACGAAGCGCTGCGCGAAGCCGTGCAGCACCACGTCGTCGTGGTGGAGAAGGGCTGCTACCTCTTCCGGCACGCGCTGCTGCAGGAGGCGGTGTACGGCGATCTGCTGCCGGGCGAGCGGATCCGGATGCACGCCGCGTACGCCGCGCGGTTCCAGGCCATGCCGCCGGGGCGCGGCCATGCGGCCAAGTTCGCCTACCACAGCTTGGAGAGCAAGGACTTCACCGCGGCGCTGCCCGCACTGCTCGCGGCCGCCGACGAGGCCGAGAAGCTGGGCGCGCCGGGCACCGCCCTGCGGCACCTGGAGCAGGCGCTGGAGATCTGGCAGGCGGTCCCCGCCGAGACCAGGCCCGCGGAGGCCGACGAGCTGAAGCTGCTCGGCGAGGCCTCCCATTTCGCGGGCACCTCCGGCGAGCCGGAGCGCGCGGTGGCCTACGCCCGCTCCGCGACGCAGGCGCTGACGCCCGAGATCGAGCCCGAGCGCGCGGCGAAGGTCTGGCGCAGGCTGGCCGAGGCGCTGCTCGCGCTGGAGACCGGGCTCGACGAGTCGGTCGAGGCGATCGGCAAGGCGTGGGAGCTCGTCGAGCACGCCGGGCCGAGTCCCGCGCGCGCGTGGGTGCTCGCCACCAGGGCGAACATTCTGCGGATCACCCGGCGGCGGGACGAGGCGCTGTGGAGCGCGCGGACCGCGGTCGAGGACGCGCGGGCCACCGGCGCGCGTGGCGGGGAGGCGCTGGCGCTGATCATGCTGGGCCTCCTCGCGGAGAACTCGGGCAATGTCGAAGAAGCGCGGGACAAGCTGCGCGAGGCGGAGCGGAAGGCCCGCGCGGCGGGGTCCCTGTCGGTCGAGCTGAAGGCGCTGTACTACCTCGCGCTGAGCTACGACGACCACGGCGAGATCCCCCAGGCCATCGAGGGCTACCAGGCCGGGGTCCGGCGGGCCGAAGAGGCGAGCCTGAACTGGAGCGAGTTCGGCCTCGAAGTGCGCGCGCGGCATCTCGCGCTGCGCTACATCAGCGGTGACTGGCCGACCAAGGCCGGTGCGGGGCAGCCGGGCCGCGGGGTGTCCGGGGCGGTCGCGGCGAGGATGGCCGCGTCCTGGGTGCAGATCGTGGTCGGCAGGGGACAGGTCGAGACGGCGGAGCGGCTCATCTCGAACCTGCGCGCGCAGTGGCGCAACGACACCCTGATCGCGCTCGCCGCCGGTGCCGCGGCCACCGAACTGGCGTTCTGGCACGGCGACCACGCGGCCGCGGTCGCCTACGCCAAGGAAGCCATTGGCTGGCTCGAGCAACTCGGGAGCTCACTGCTCGGCGGGATCAGGATCGCCGCGCTCGGGCTCGCCGCCGCCGTCGAGCAGGCCGCGGCGGCCAGGCTGCGCGGTGACGGCACGACCGTCGCCACCGCGGTCGCCGCGGGCGAGGCGTTCCTCGCCCACGCGCGGGCGTGCGCGGAGCACGGCAGGCCGCGGACGGGCACGCTCGGGCCGGAAGGGAAGGCGTGGATGTCGCGCGCCGAGGCCGAGGCGCGCTCGCTCGGCGGCACCGGTGATCCGGCGTACTGGGCCGGAGTCGTGGAAGCCTTCGGCTACGGCGCGATCTACGAGCAGGCCATCGTGCGCTGGCGCCGGGCGAAGGTGCTCCTGGCCGCCGGGGGAGCGGAGAACACCGCGCTCGCCGAGCGGGAACTCGTTGCCGCACATGAAGTGGCGGACCGGATCGGCGCGGCGTCGCTGCGGGACGCGGTGCGCGAGGTGGCTCGCCGCGCCCGGCTTTCGCTGCCGGGCGTCGACGCGTCCGTGCTGACCCCGCGCGACGTGCTCGACCCGTTGACCGGCCGCGAGCGCGCCGTGCTCGAACAGGTCGCGCTCGGCCGCACCAACCGCCAGGTCGGCGAGGAGCTGTACATCAGCGAGAAGACGGTCAGCGTGCACGTGTCGCGGGTGCTGTCGAAGCTGAAGGTGTCGAACCGCGCGGAAGCCGTCGCGGTCGCCTACGAACGCGGCCTGCTCACCAAGCCCGCCTCGGTGTGACGCTCGACCTTGGCTGTCTCCTGTTCGTGCCGGTGGCCGCTTGGCCATTGGCTCTCGCGGGGGTTCGCACCGGGGAAAGGAAAAACGACCGCCACGGCTCCTGTTCGGGGAGTGGTGGCGGCCGTTCGTCCTGTGTTCAGCGGCCGGGGAGGCGGCGCAGGGCCTTGATGCTCGCGGTCATGGCGGTGGCCCAGACCTTGCCGGGTACGCCGCGCGGTGGCCGCAGCTTGAGCCCGCGCTGCACCGCGACGGCCTGTGCTTCGGTGTACTTGAGCAGGCCCTCGGCGCCGTTGCGGCGGCCGACGCCGGAGGACTTCATCCCGCCCATCGGCACGCCGACGCTGCCGAAGGTGGCCGCGTAGCCCTCGTTGACGTTGACCGTGCCCGCCTTGATCCGCGCGGCGACCGCCCTGCCCGCGGCCACGTCACGGGTCCAGACGCTCGCGTTGAGGCCGTATTCGGTGTCGTTGGCGCGTTCGATCGCGTCGTCGAGGTCGGTGAAGCCGTAGATCGACACGACGGGGCCGAAGGTCTCGTCGGTGAACAGCTTCGCCGAGGGGGTGACATCGGTGAGCACCGTCGGCTCGTAGAACAGCGGCCCGAGATCGGGACGGGGGCGGCCACCGGTGAGCACGGTCGCGCCCGCCGCGCGCGCATCGTCCACATGGGACGAAACGCCGTCGAGCTGGCTCCGCGAGGTCAGCGAGCCCATGTCCGCGCCGTAGTCGAGCCGCCCGCCCAAGCGAAGCGCTTCGGTCTTGGCGACGAACGCGCGGGTGAACTCCTCCCGGATCGACTCGTGCACGTAGATCCGCTCCACCGACACGCACAGCTGGCCGGCCGAGGAGAAGCAGGCGGCGACCGCGCCGGTGGCGGCTTTGGCGACGTTCGCGTCCGGCAGCACGATCATCGGGTTCTTCCCGCCGAGTTCGAGCGAATACCCGGTGAGCCGCCCGGCGATCTTGGTGGCGAGCTGCTTCCCGGTCGGCGTCGAGCCGGTGAAGCACAGGTAGTCCGATTCCTCGGCCAGCGCGTCGCCGATCACCGAGCCCCTGCCGAACACGATCTGCCACACCCCGGCGGGCAGGCCCGCCTCCTCGGCCAGCTCGTGCAGCCACAGCGCGGAAAGCGCGGTCTGGTTGTCCGGCTTCTGCACCACGGTGTTGCCCGCCATGAGCGCGGGGAGCACGTCCATCGCGGTGAGCGCGAGCGGGTAGTTCCACGGCGAGATGATCCCGATGACGCCCTTGGGGTGGTGCAGTTCGCCCGCACTCGTCATCACCGGGACGGCCCCTGCCGAGCGGCGGGGACGCAGGATCTTCGCGCTGTGCTTGCCGTAGTAGGCGGCGACCAGCGCGGTCGCGCTCACCTCGTCGAACGCGTCCAGTCGTGCCTTGCCCGCTTCGAGCTGGACGAAGTCGAGCGCCTCCGCCTGGCGGTCGAGCACCAGATCGTGCAGCCGCACCAGCACCCGCTGGCGCTCGGCGACCGGCGTCGCGGCCCACGCCTTCTGCGCGGCGCGCGCGGTGCTGAAGATCGCGCGGGTGTCCGCGTCGGTGGCCTGGGACAGGGTGACGGTGGCGAGCCCGGTGAACGGGGACCTGATCTCCACCGGCGCCGAGTCACCGCCCCCGACCGTGCGGCGGGCCAGCTGGGTGGCGCGGGCCGCGGACGGGGCGCCGACCACCCCGCCGACGGTCGTGGGTTTGCCGGTGGCCTGGCCGGTGTCCGCTGGCGTCGTGCTCGTCATGGGTCCGGGGTCCCTTTCGCTCGGCGTCGAGGTGCGGGCGCTGTGGGCGGGTCAGCCGTGTTACTGACGAGTAGAAGCATACCGGCGGTACGGCGCAAGGCCAAACGAACATGAATAGTACTCATGTCAGCTCAGTGCGCTCCGTCACCGGACGCGCGGATTTCCCGTTCGCGCGTCATGGCTGCCCTTCCATTCCCTCTTCTCGGGTATGGGGGTGCCCCGGCTCGCGTGAGGGCCGAGCCGGGCCCCGCCCGCCTTGAGGGCGGCGCGGCTTTCAGGATTCCGCGTACAACGCGGTGGCGATGCGCTTCCACTCTTCGAGCAGCTGCTTGCGCCGGGTGGGGTCGCCGCCGAGTTCGGCGTCCAATGCGAGCCCCCTGGTCAGGTTGACGGTGAGCCAGAACAGGGTTTCGGCGCGCTCGCGCGGGAGGTCGCCGGCGACCGTGCGGATGTGCTCGAGCGTGGCGCGGCCCAGTGCCCTGTCCACCGGGCGGATCGCCGCGCGTAGTTCCGGATCGGTCCTTGCCGCGACCCACAGCTCGGTCACCGCGGTGGACAGCGTGCCCGAGTAGCCCTCCCACAGCAGGTCGATCGCCGCGCTGACCCCGTCCGCGCCGCCGGGAAGATCGCCGAGCGAAGCGGTGAGCTGGTGCCGGAGCCTGGTGGTGAGGTGTTCCACGGCGGCGGCCATCAGTTCGGCCTTGGCGGAGAAGTGGTGCTGCACCGCGCCTTTGGAGACACCGGCGCGTGCGCAGATCTCCTGGACGGAGGTCTTGGCGTAGCCGAGTTCGACGAGGCAGTCGATGGTCGCGTCGAGCAGCGCGGTCCGGGTGTGCTCGCGCCGCTCCGCCTGCGTCCGGTGGCCTCGTGTAGTCCCGGTCACATCGACTCCTTCGCCCGGCGGTCTTTACGTGCAATCCGGAACGGATGTACATTTCGGCTAGAACTTACATCCTATCCGGAATGTTTTCCAGGGTGATCAGGGAGGACCCGCCGTGCCACTGCAGATCCAGCGCAGTTCGTGGAGCAACGACGACCTGGAGGACTTCCGGGACCTCGCGAGGACCTTCTGCCAGAAGGAGCTCGTGCCGAACCAGGAGCGGTGGGCCGCGGCCAAGCAGGTCGACCGCGGGCTGTGGACGAAGGCGGGCGAGGTCGGCCTGCTCGCGCTGTCCATCCCCGAGGAGTACGGCGGTGGCGGCGGCACGTTCGCCCACGAAACCGTGCTGTACGAGGAGCAGGCGCGCTGCGGTGACAGCGCGTGGGGCGTCACCGTCCACAGTGGAATCGTCGCGCACTACCTGCTCGCCTACGGCTCTGAGGAGCTGAAGCAGCGCATGCTGCCGAAGTTCGCCACGGGCGAGTTCGTCGGCGCGATCGGCATGACCGAGCCCGGCACGGGATCGGACCTGCAGGGCATCAAGACGCGCGCGGTCCGCGACGGCGACCACTACGTCATCAACGGCGCGAAGACGTTCATCACCAACGGCGGGCTCGCCGACGTGATCGTGCTCGCGGTGAAGACCGATCCCGACGCGGGCGCGCAGGGCGTTTCGCTGATCGCCGTCGAGGCGGACACGCCGGGGTTCCGGCGCGGCCGCGTCCTCGACAAGCTCGGCCTCAAGGGACAGGACACCGCCGAGCTGTTCTTCGACGACGTCCGCGTGCCGGTGGGGAACCTGCTCGGCGACGCCGAGGGGCAGGGCTTCGTCCAGATGATGCAGCAACTCCCGCAGGAGCGGCTGCTGATCGCGATCACCGCGGTCGCCGGGATGGAGGCCGCGATCAACCAGACCATCGAGTACACAAAGGACCGCCAGGCCTTCGGCCGCCCGGTCTTCTCCTTCCAGAACACCAAGTTCAAGCTCGCCGAGGCCGCGACCGAGGCCGCGGTCGCGCGGGCCTTCCTCGACCAGTGCGTCGAGCGGCACCTGCGTGGCGAGCTCGACATCCAGGGTGCGGCCATGGTCAAGTTGTGGACCACCGAGCGGGTCAACCGGGTCGTCGACGACTGCCTGCAGCTCTTCGGCGGGTACGGCTACATGACCGAGTACCCGATCGCACGGGCGTGGGCCGACATCCGGATCTCGCGGATCTTCGGCGGTACCAGCGAAATCATGAAGGAAATCATCTCGCGCACGCTCTGAGCCCGGCCGCACGCGCCGAAGCCCACGAACAAGGAGAACGCACACATGAAGGCAGGGCCACTGGCCGGGCTGACGGTCGTCGAACTGGCAGGCCTCGCACCGGGGCCGTTCGCGGCCACCGTGCTCGCCGACCTCGGCGCCGACGTGATCAGGGTGGACCGGGCGACGCCGGGCGAGGACGTGCTCGGCATCCCGGCGGACCCGCTGGCGAGGGGGCGGCGCACGGTCGGGATCAACACGAAGACCCCGGAGGGGGTCGAACTCGTGCTGAAGCTCGCCGAACGCGCCGACGTGCTGATCGAGGGGTTCCGGCCGGGGGTGGCCGAGCGGATCGGCATCGGCCCCGAAGCCGTGCACGCGCGCAACCCCCGGCTGGTGTACGGGCGGATGACCGGCTGGGGCCAGGACGGGCCGCTGGCGCCGGCGGCAGGCCACGACATCAACTACATCGGCATCGCGGGCGCGCTCGACCTGGTCGGCAGGGCGGGGGAGCGGCCGGTGCCGCCGGTGAACCTCGTCGGCGATTTCGGCGGCGGCGGGCTGCTGCTGGCCATGGGCGTGCTCGCCGCGCTGTACGAGCGGACCTCCTCCGGCAAGGGGCAGGTCGTGGACGCGTCGATGGTGGACGGTGCCGCGCTGCTGACCAGCCAGCTGCACGGCATGCGCGCGGCGGGGCTGTGGCAGGGCGAGCGCGGGGACAACATGCTCGACGGCGGCGCGCCGTTCTACGACACCTACGAGACCGCCGACGGCAAGTACGTCGCGGTGGGCGCCATCGAGATGCGGTTCTGGCAGGCCCTGGTGAAGGTGCTCGGTCTCGACGCGGAAGAGCTGCCGCTGCACATCGACAAGACCCAGTGGCCGCGCCTGCGCGAGATCCTCGCCGCGGCGATCGGGAAGCACACCCGCGACGAGCTGACCGCGATGGCCGAGGGAACCGACGCCTGCCTCACCCCGGTGCTGTCGCCGTGGGAGGCCGCGGAGCACCCGCACAACCAGGCGAGGCGGACCTTCGCCGACATCGGCGGGATCGTGCAGCCCGCCCCGGCGCCGAAGTTCGACCGGACGCCGCCCGCGGTGCCCGACGCGCCGCGGCCGAAGGGCGGGGACACCATCGAGGTGCTCAGCGAACTCGGCCTGTCCGGCGACGAGGTCGAGGCGTTGCGCGCGGCGGGGGCCATCACCTGACGCCCGTAGCCGGCACCGGGGGTGTCCCATGGCGTGTTCATCGCTGACGGATACCCCTGTTTCTCCTAGAATCGAGCGGACTGGCGCGCACTCAACGTGACAGGTGCCGCCTGTCCGTGTGAGGCTCTGTCGGATTGCGGCCGGGCAAGGCAGGATGGCCGTAGACCCTCGGTCAACGGGCCGACACACACGGGCACCAGGGACACCCCCTGCGCTGCCGGGCTAACCGATCGGATGGAGCCATGTCGTCGAACGTCAAGAAGATCCTGATCGTCGGCGTGATCGCGCTCGTCCTCTTCTTCCTCATCAGTAAGCCAACGCAGTCGGCCGACGCGGTGCACCACGCCCTCGGCTGGCTCAAGGACGGCGCCGAGGCCATCGTCACCTTCTTCAAGAGCCTGTTCTCCTGACCTGGGCACAGCCGGGCCGGCACCGCCTCTTGGCGGCGTCGGCCATTTCGCTGCGTGAGATCTTTTCCGGTCACTCAGGGTGAGTTTTATCGAATTTGGACAGTCGCGATACACCATCCGGGTGGATTGCCGCGATTAACCCGCTGGTCGCCGAATTGGTCCCATCGAAAGTCTGGCGTAGGCCGGGGATCCGGCCCTACGGTGCTCACATTGCGTGACCAGCTCGTGCTGGTAGTGCCGGGCCGTCTGGTCCGCCGCACGATCACCGCTCGTCAGTCAGAACTTCGTTGTCGGGGTACGAGGAGGCAGGGATGACCGGAGATCCTGGAGTGGACGCGTTGATCCGCCAGTGGGCGGCCGAGCGTGAGCAGACCGCGGAGGAGAAGGAAGCCGACCGCATCGCCTCCGCATGGCTCGCGGAAGCGCCCCGCCAGGCGCCGGGCATTCCCGGGCAGCGCGCCCGCGGCGGCGCCTCTTCGTGGGCGCCGGTGGAAAGCGCGGATCCCGGTTACCTCGACGCCATGCGTCAGCGGCTGCCGGAGGTCCCCGACGAGCTGCTCGTCGCCGCCGCCGGCTGGTGGCAGATGATCGGCGACGTCGCCGAGGCGGAGCGCTGGTGGGACGCCGGCCTCAGCCCGCTCGACCAGCGCGCGCTCGACTACCGCGCGGCCGGGCTGAGCCCGTCCGACCTGAGCAGGCGGCTCGGCCCGATGACCGTGTTGCAGCACCTCCGCCGCGGCAGCGCGCCCGCGTGGTGCGTCGCGCGGCTGGCCAGGCAGCAGCGCGCGAGCTGATCCGGGTTCGCATGGCGGGCCGAATGGACGGCCTCCACCCATAACGCTAACGTGCGCGGCGTCGTTATCTTGGTGGCGCGACCGTGCGCTGGGCTGGAGGCAGTGTTTCCTTGGTCTCGTCGGGTTCCCCGGGTACTCCCGGTACCACGCGTGGTGACGTGGACGACACAGCGGACGGCGCGGACGCCGAGGTGGCGTCCCCGGTGCCGCGTCCGCGTTCGCACGGGGTCGCCGTGCTCGGCAGGCTCGCCATCGTCGTCGTGGTGCTCGCACTCGCCGGGGGCGGTATCTGGCTGGTGACGGCCGCGACCACCCCGGACGTGAGTCCCACCACCACCGAGATCCCCGCGCTCGAGGTCAAGGCCGCAGCGGTGCAGCCGGGATCGGCCGCGCCGATCAACGCGACGCTCGCCGGCGATCCGGCGCGGCAGCAGCCGCAGGTCCCCCAGCCGCAGCCGAAGGGCAAGCAGGGGAAGAACACCCTCGCGGGCTGGGCCGAGCGCGCGTCCGGTCCCGTCGGCATCCCGGCACGGGCGCTGGTCGCGTACGGGAACGCGGAGCTGGCGATGCGGTCCATGCAGCCGAAGTGCCGTCTCTCGTGGGCGACGCTCGCGGGGATCGGGCGCATCGAGTCCAACCACGGCCAGTACGGCGGCGCGACGCTCGGCGCCGACGGCAGGCCGAGCAAGCCGATCATCGGGGTGCCGCTCGACGGGTCGCCAGGGGTGCGCGCGATCGCGGACACCGACGGCGGCCGCTACGACGGCGACCAGACGCAGGACCGCGCGGTCGGGCCGATGCAGTTCATCCCCGGCACCTGGGCGAAGTGGAACTCGGACGGCAACGGCGACGGCGTCGGCGACCCGCAGCAGATCGACGACGCGGCGCTCGGCGCGGCCCGTTACCTGTGCACGGGCGGCAGGGACATGGCGGGCGCGACCGGCTGGTGGGCCGGGATCATGTCGTACAACAACTCCGTCGAGTACGCGCAGAAGGTGTTCGGCCTCGCCGACGGCTACGCGAAAGCCGCGCAAACCGTCAAGGTGCAGGACTGACCCCGGGGTGTTCCCGGTATGGCCGCGATTCCCCGAAGGATGTTCCGATAGACCCGGGGTTGATTCCGCGGAGGTGGCCTTCGGGACACCGTGGGCGGGGATCGCTCGATCTCCTGGGGAGCATCTCCTTTGCGGTGCTCGCGGCTCGCGGCTTCCGGCGGCTACTCGGTGCGGGCCATGGCAATTCCCTGAAGGACGCCTTCGGGGAATCTGACGCCGCTAACTCGCCCTTCGCGGCGGGGAGTCCGCCGAGGTTGAAGTCCCTGAAGGACGCCTTCGGGGCATCAGGTTCCCTCAAGGGGTCCTTCGGGGCATGGGCGTGGGAGTGGATGCGGGTGCGCGGGAGCGGAGAAGGTTCGTGAGGGGCGCATTCGCGGCGTTGAAGTCCCTGAAGGACGCCTTCGCGACATCAGGTTCCCTCAAGGGGTCCTTCGGGGCATGGGCGTGGGAGTGGATGCGGGTGCGCGGGAGCGGAGAAGGTTCGTGAGGGGCGCATTCGCGGCGTTGAAGTCCCTGAAGGACGCCTTCGCGACATCAGGTTCCCCCAAGGGCCCCTTCGGGGCATCGCCGTGGAGGGGGAACCGCCTCGGAGAGGGGGCGATCGCGGCGGGTGCTAGCGTCGGAATGTGCCAGCAAGCTCGGTCCTAGCACGCCGCTTCACGATCGTGGTCGTGTCGCTGGCGAGCCTCGCCCTGTGCTGCGGGCTCGCCTGGTGGCAGTGGGAACGGTTCTCCTCGGCGAGCGGCACCTTCCAGAACCTCGGCTACGTGCTGCAGTGGCCGCTGTTCGGCCTGTTCCCCGCGTTCATGTTCTGGCGCATCCGGAAGCTGCGGCGCCAGGCCGCCGAGCAGGAGGCCGGAAGTGGCGAAGACCACGCCGACGTGCCCGCGCCACGGCCGGAAGCCCGGCCGGAAGCGGCGGTGAGCACCCCCACCGCCACCCCCGGACCCGCCCCCGCGCGGGACGGCGAACCGGACGACGAACTCGCCGCGTACAACCGCTACCTGGCCGAGCTGAACGCCCGTGACCAAGCCAGGTGACCAAACCAGGTGACCCAGCCAGAAAGGCCCCGTCCATGACCACCCGAACTGACGAGCCGACCTCCGCGGCGCCCGCGCTCAGCGGCCCGTTGCTGCGGTTCCGGATCGCCGCGTACGTGACCGGTGTCGGCCTGCTCGGGCTCTGCTTCGTGATGGTCCTGCGGTACGGCTACGACATCCCCAAGCCGTCCGCGATCTACTCGCCGATCCACGGCGTGCTGTACATGATCTACCTGGTGGTCACCATCGACCTGGCGATCAAGGCGCGCTGGGCGATCAAGAACACCGTGCTGGTCCTGATCGCGGGGTGCGTGCCGTTCGTGTCGTTCCTGGTGGAGCGCCGGGTCACTCGACGAGTACAGGCGGGGCAGAAGCTGTAACCGCCGCGGCTTCTCGCCGCCTCGCCCGGAATGTCAGCGCGACGAGCAGGGTGCCGGTGGCGACGATGGCCGAAACGACGTAGGCGTGCGTCATCCCGGTGACGAACACGTCGTTCGGCGCGGCACCCGGCGCGGGATCGCGGGTCGCCGAACCGAACACGGTGGCGAGCACGGCCAGCCCCAGCGCGGACCCGGCCTGCTGCATGGTCTGCAGCGCCCCGCCCGCGGCACCGGCCTCGCCGGACGGCACGGTCGACATGATCACGACGTTGAGCGGTGAGAACGCCATGCCGCCGCCGAACCCCATCAGCAGCAGCGGCGCGAACAACGAGCCGAAGTAACTGCTCGACGTGTCGACCTGGGTCAGCAGCACGAGGCCGGTGACCATCAGCGCGCTGCCCGTGATGGCCAGGGGTTTCGGCCCGAAGCGGGGGAGCAGCCTCGGCACCGTCCGGCTCATCCCGAAGATGCCCGCCGCCATCGGGAGGAACGCGAAACCGGTGGTCAGCGGCGCGAGCTTCAGCACCAGCTGCAGGAACTGCGTCAGGTAGAAGAACATCGACATCATCGCCATCGGCCCGAGGAAGAAGTTGGCGTAGGCGGCGATCCGGTCGCGGTCGGTGAACAGGTGCAGCGGCATCAGCGGTTGCGCGGTCCGGCGCTCGATGAGCAGGAACGCGGCGATCAGCACGACGCCCGCTCCGAGCGAGAGGCTCACCAGCGTGTCGCCCCAGCCCGCGTCGCCGGCCCTGATGAACCCGTAGACCAGTGCCGCCACGCCGAACGTCGCGGTGACCGCGCCGGGCAGGTCGAGCCTGGCCGACACGCGTGCGGGCTCGCGGACGAACCGGGGCGCGAGCAGCGCGATGACGACGCCGAACGGCACGTTGATGAACAGCACCGCGCGCCAGGAGAACCACTCGGTGAGCAGACCGCCGAGGATGAGCCCGATCGCGAACCCGCCGCTGGACATCGCGGAGAACAGCGCGAGCGCGCGGATTCGCGCGCTCGGTTCGCTGACCGTGGTGGTGACCAGCGCGAGCGTGCTCGGGCCCGCCATGGCGGCGCCGGCGCCCTGTGCCACGCGGGCGATGATGAGGAACTCGGCCGAGTTCGCGAAGCCACCGGCGAAGGAAGCTGCGGTGAACACGGTGACGCCGATGACGAACATGCGGCGCCTGCCGAGCAGGTCGCCCGCGCGGCCGCCGAGCAGGAGCAGCCCGCCGAAGACCAGGGTGTAGGAGCTCATCACCCAGGACAGGCCCGGCTGCGAGAACCCGAGATCGGTGCGGATCCTCGGCAGCGCCACGTTCATCACCGTGGCGTCGAGGATGAACATGAGCTGGCAGGTGAGCAGCACCGCCAGCGCGAGCCCCGGCCGTGGCGCGGCGCGCGTGCCGGGTGGTGCGGGCAGGGTGGAACGCGTCAAGGGATACTCCAGTGAGAGCAGATAATCGGAGAAGGTCTCCGCTTCGAGACGTGTGTGATGATATGGAGAGACTCTCCGTTTCTGCAAGTGGATTCTCGGTGAGGTGTGAAGGAGGCCGCCGATGGAGGCTGTCGGTGTACCGCGGGCGATGCGCGCCGATGCCCGGCGCAACTACGAGCGCATCATCTGCGCTGCCCGGGAAGCGTTCGGCGAGCAGGGGGCCGAAGCGGCGCTCGACGACGTCGCGAAGCGGGCCGGTGTCGGCGCGGGCACGCTCTACCGGCACTTCCCGACGAGGGACGCGCTGATCGAGGCGGTCTACCGTGCGGACATCGTCGCGCTCGTCGACTCCGCCTACCGCCTGGTCGACGAGCTGCCGCCGAAGGAGGCGCTCGAAGCGTGGCTGCGAGAGCAGGTCCGGTTCGTGGTGTACAAGAACGGGCTCGCGCAGACGTTGAAGGCCGCGATGGACCGGGGTTCGGAAACCTTCGCCTGGTGCCGGACCAGCATCACCGAGGCGGCCACGCTGGTGGTGACCAACGCGCAGAAGGCGGGCGTGGTGCGCGAGGACCTCACCGGTTCCGCGCTGCTGCGGCTCGGGCACGGCATCGGCGTCGCCGCCGTGAACGCGTCAGAGGGTGACGGCGCGTGCATGTTCAAGGTGGTGCTCGCGGGACTACGCCCGGAGTGACCGCGGCGGCACCGTCGCGCCGCGCAGCGCGTCCGCGTCTATTGTGGACGGCTGGACCGGCGCGTCGGCGAGCCGGGCGAGCATGGTCTCCAGTGGACTGTCCACAGTGTCCGCGCGGGCACTGAGGAACGCCCACTCGTGCTCGTCGGAGCCGTAGTAGACCACGGCCGGAAACGCGCTGGTGAACCGTTTCCACGCGGCGGCCAGTGTTTCGTTGCGCCACAGGGTCGGGCAGCCCGCCTGCACGCTCACCACGCCGCCGGGACTGAGCAGGCGGGTGCACGCCGCGAGGAAGTCCGAGCCGTAGAGCCGGTTGTGCTGCGCGGCGGGATCGTCGTTCTCGTCGGGGAGGTCGACCACCACCACGTCGTAGGACCGCTCCCGCGCCGCGGCGTCCGCGACCCACTGCCAGCCGTCGAGGTAGTGGACCCGCACCCCGCTCTCCGCGACTTCGGCCGCGCGAAGTTCTTGCGGTGTATAGCCGTAAGGAAGGTGTTCCGCACACGCGGCGACCGCCTCGCGGTCGATGTCCACGTGGTCCACCTCGTCGGCGCCCATCGCGATGGCGAGCTGGCTCGCGACGCCTTCGCTGGACCCGATGATCAGCACCCGCCGCACCTGCTCGGCGAGCAGCAGCGGCGGCACCATCAGCGCTTCGTGGTAGACGAGCTGGCTGGCCTCGGTGCTCTGGCGCTCGCCGTCGCAGAACAGGGAAATGCCCTGCGCGGTGCGGGCGATCAGCAGGTCCTGGTACTCGGTCTTCGTCTCCAGCAGGACTTCGCCGATCTCCCAGGTCCTGGTGAGCCCCGCCCCGACCGGTTCGCTGATGGTGCGCATCAAGAGTCCCTCCCGTTTCCGCGGTGCACTGTGGACGATCGAACGGACGCCGCGCCGACCGCCTTCGCGAGCAGTTCGACCGCGCGCTCCGGATCGGCCCGCTCGCCGCAGGTGAACACGTCGACGAAGGCGGCGCCGAGCTCGGGGTAGGTGTGGATGGAGGCGTGGGATTCGGCCAGCATCGCCAGCACGGTCAGGCCCTGCGGTTCGAACCGGTGCGAGATCACCTCGCACACCGTCGCGCCCGCGGCCGAAAGCGCGGCCGACATCGCTTCGCGCAGTGCGAGGGAATCGTCGAGCAGTGCCGGGTCGGCGCCGGTCAGTTCGGCGAGCACGTGACGGCCGGTGAAGGCGCCGACGGTGCGGGCCTCACCGGTCATCGGTGCCCTCGGTCCCGCCGTCGAGGCAGTAGGTCCGCAGCGGCGGGATGCCGTTGAACGACACCGACGAGTAACTGGCCGTGTAGGCGCCCGCGTCGAGGATGTCGAGCAGGTCGCCCGCCCGCACCGAGGCAGGCAGTGAGTAGGGCGTCCGCAGGTAGAGCACGTCGTCACCATCGCACGTCGGCCCGGCGAGGATCACGCCGGTGTGCGCGCCGTCTCGCGTGGTGACCGGCTCGACGCGGTACGCGATCGCTTCGTTCTCGGTTTCGGCGAGTCCGTTGTAGCGCCCGATGTCGAGGAACACCCAGCGCTTCTCGTCGTCGCGCACTCCGGCGACCTCCGTGCGGATCAACCCCGCCTCGGCCACCAGCACCCGCCCCGGTTCCAGCACCAGCTCCGGGGTGCCGCCGGGGAAGTGGCTCGCCAGCGCGCCGCGGATCGCGGTGGCGTAGGCGCCGATCGACGGCGCGGTCCCGCGGTAGCCGACGGCCATGCCACCGCCGAGGTTGAGCCGCCTCGCGCGCACCCCGCGTGCGCCGGCTGCGGCGAACACCTTGGCCGCCGCGGCGATTCCGGGCTCCCACGCGCCGGGGTCGAGCTGCTGGGAGCCGGGGTGGAAGCTCACCCCGGCGGGATCGAGGCCCAGTTCGGCGGCGAGGACCAGCAACCCGGCGGCGAGTTCGGGGGAGCAGCCGAACTTGCGGCCGAACGGGGTCGCCGACGCGGGGCCGTCGACCAGCAGCCGGACGGTCACCGCCGAGCCCGGCGCGTGCTCCGCGATCGCGCGCAGGTCGCCTTCGGTGTCGGTGACGAACTCGCGCACCCCGAGCCCGAACGCGTACGCGATGTCGGCGGGCTTCTTGATCGTGTTGCCGTAGGAGAGGCCGTGTGCGCCCAGCGAGCGGCACAGGTCGATCTCGCCGGTGCTCGCGACGTCGAAGCTCAGCCCTGCCGCGACCAGACGGGCCACCACCGCCGGTTCGGGGTTCGCTTTGACCGCGTAGCACAGCCGGGCGCCGGGGAACTCGCGGGTGAGCTCCCCGGCGCGGTCGGCGACGGCGTCGAGATCGAGCACCAGGCACGGCGTCGGCGGCGCGTGCTCGGCGAGGAACCGGCGGATGCGGGCGAGTGCGGTCACTCCACCAGCAGTATCAGGAACCGATCCCGGTCAGCGACCGGACCTCCATCTCGGCGTGCTTGCGCGGGTCGGCCTTCTCCCTGCCGAACACGGTGCCGAGGAACCCGCACAGGAACGAGAACGGGATGGACACCAGCCCGGGGTTCTTCAGCGGGAACCAGTGGAAGTCGACGCCCTTGATGATCGAATCCGGCGAACCGGAGACGACTGGCGAGAAGAACACCAGCACCAGGCAGGCGATCAGGCCGCCGTAGATGCCCCACAGCGTGCCCGTGGTGGTGAACCGCTTCCAGAACAACGAGAACAGCAGCGTCGACAGGTTCGCCGAGGCGGCGACGGCGAACGCGAGCGCGACCAGGAACGCGATGTTCTGGCCGTTCGCGAGGATGCCGCCGACGATGGCCATCGCACCGACCACCACCGCGGTCAGGCGCGCGACCCGCACCTCGTCGGCGGGTTCGGCCTTGCCTCGCTTGAAGATGTTCGCGTAGACGTCGTGCGCGAACGACGCGGACGCGGTGATCGTCAGCCCGGCGACCACGGCGAGGATGGTGGCGAAGGCCACCGCGGAGACGATCCCGAGCAGCACGGTGCCGCCGATGTGCAGCGCGAGCAGCGGCGCCGCGGAGTTCTCCCCGCCCGGCGCGCCCTTGATCTCGTCCGCGCCGACCAGCGCGGCCGCGCCGAAGCCGATCACCAGCGTGCACAGGTAGAAGACGAACATGCACGAGGTCGCCCACACCACCGAGCGGCGGGCTTCCTTCGAGTTCGGCACCGTGTAGAACCGCATCAGCACGTGCGGCAGCGCGGCGGCGCCGAGGATGAGGGCCACCGCGAGCGAGACGAAGTCCAGCTTCGTGGTGCCCGAGCTGCCGTACTGGCCGCCCGGCTCCAGCAGCTTGTCGCCCATCGGGCTCTTCGCCGCGGCCGAGGAGAGCAGGTTCGAGAAGCTGAAGCCGAACTTGCCGAACAGGAACACGGTCATCAGCACCGCGCACAGGATCAGGATGGTGGCCTTGATGATCTGCACCCACGTGGTGCCCTTCATCCCGCCGACCAGCACGTACAGCACCATGATCAGGCCGACCACGCCGATCACCAGCGCCTGGCCGAAGCCGCCGTGGATGTTCAGCAGCAACGCGATGAGCCCGCCGGCGCCCGCCATCTGGGCGAGCATGTAGAAGAACGAGATGATCAGCGTCGAGGTCGCGGCCGCGGCGCGGACGGGGCGCTGCTTCATCCGGAAGCTCAGCACGTCGCCCATCGTGAAGCGGCCCGTGTTGCGCAGCAGTTCGGCGATCAGCAGCAGGTCGACCAGCCAGGCGACCAGGAAGCCGATCGAGTACAGGAAGCCGTCGTACCCGTGGATCGCGATGGCGCCCGCGATGCCGAGGAACGAGGCCGCGGAGAGGAAGTCGCCGGACAGCGCGATGCCGTTCTGCCTGCCGGTGAACGAACTGCCCGCCGCGTAGTAGTCCGCGCGGCTCTGGTTGCGGCTGCTCGCGCGGTAGACGACGTACAGCGTGATCGCCACGAAGACGGCGAACACCGCGGTGTTCAGGACGGGGTTGCTCGAACTGGTCGAGGCGGCGAGCGTCATTCCGTCACCCCCGCCCGGACGCGGATGTCCTCGACCTGCGGGTCGATCCGGTGGTTGGCGAACCGGACGTAGGCGACGGTGATCGCGATGGTGCTGGCGAACTGCAGGATCCCGAACACCATCGCCACGTTCACGTGGCCGACGAGCTTGGTGCTCATGAAGTCGTGCGCGTAGGCCGCCAGCAGGACGTAGGCGAGGTACCAGGCGAAGAACAGCAGGCTCATCGGGAAGACGAATCGGCGCAGGCGCGAGCGCAGCGCGACGAATTCACCGCTGCTCTGGATGCGCTCGAAGTCGGGGCCCTGCGGCCGGTGCTCGGTGGCGCTGTCGGCGGTTTCGGTCCGGGTGTCGCCGCCGAAGAGCACCGGCATCTGGCCGGTCTCCTCGGTGGCGTTCCCGGTCGCGGGTGAGTGCGTGACGTGGTGCAAGTCGTGGTGCAAGTCACTGTGCATGTCATGCCTCCGGCAAGCGTCGGTCCGCAAGTGGCCGGGATGGGGCGGCCGTGGGGTTCAAGGTCCGGGGTGTGGCCGTAAGCGGACTCGGAAGGCGCACATCGTAACTACGCGGATTTCGGTCCGGAAAACCGGCGGTGCGGTTTCGCCGGACCGAAGATCCGGAACGGGAATGACCTTCATTGCTCTTTTCGGAGCGCCCGCCCCACAATAGTGAGCAGTTCTGTGACGGTCGGTTAATCCCACGGGCTGGAATGCGGCACACGGTGGAAGTTCGGGTTGACCGTCTCCGGCCGCGAGTGACGGAGGGTGACCTCGATGGCAGGTGGACCCGCGCCCGGGTGTCCGGCGACCGCGTGATCAACTCGTCCGGCGGTCACGACCGGGAGAATCCGCTGGCCGAGGGCCGGTTCCGGGCACAACCTCACGGCTTCTGCCCGTCGGTAGCGAAACGCCACAACATCGGGGAAATCTTGACGCTGTAGTCGGCCGGTTACAGCACGGGCAGTAGCTTCTGACCGTGGGTGAAGGCCGTAGGATCCGCCATACGGGTGACCCCGTCCCCGGAATAATCTGATCGTATGGTCACGCAAAACGGACCTGCTCACGGCGCGCTGCCCGCAAAACCGGATCAGTGTCACCGGAAAGTGTATTTCCGCTGGTCATCGGCGGTCCGTTCGACGGAATTGCCGCAGCGCCGTTTGAGGTAGGATTCTTCCGCCACGCCGGAGTCAGCGATCTCCGAAGTGTCGATAGTCGGCCAGGTCAGCCGCACGAAGCATGATGCGATGTGCAACATGCACTGCACTGCGGCCGGGCTCGGCGGCACCGGCGTGGCAGGGCAGAACGTACGGGCCAGCCGTCGGACGCCCCGGCCGCCCCCGCCGGACAGCGGGCGCGACGGCGGGACGGGCGACGGCGGGCGCCGCACCAGAGGGCCGTAGTACAGGCACAGCCGGACCGAGGACGAGGAGCTGGATGCGAGCGAGGCGAGTCGCGGCACGGGAAGCGACCATCGAGAGCGCCCCCGCCGTCAGAGCCCGCCCACGGGGCGGTGACGCGCCCCGTGACCACTCGGCCGTTTCAGTCGTTGCTCGTGTTTTCGGGCCGAAGACGCCGGACAGGGAGTCACTTTCGTGACCGTTGCAGGAGAAGGCCAGGTGCCGGTCGGACAGTTGCTCGGCCGTAGCGGGGCCGAGCCGCCGCGCCGATCGAGGTGGCGCGCGATCGCGCAGTGGCGTGACTGGAGCATCCCGGTCAAGCTGGCCGCGGTCACGCTGGTGCCGATCCTGATCGCGCTGGCGCTGGGCATCACCACCATCGCGAACCAGGTCGGCCGGTCCGACAGCTACCAGCGCATCGACCGGTTCGTCGCGCTCGGGAGCAGCCTGCGCACGCTCACCGACGCGATCCAGCACGAGCGCACGCTCACCGTCGAACTGCTGACCCAGGGCACCTCCGGCGGGTCGGCCGCGCTCGACGCCGCGCGCCGCTCCGTCGACGCCGCGACCGCGCCGCTGGCACCCGCGATCGGCCGCGCGGTCGAGCAGGACGGCAGCGTCGCCGGTCCCGGCAGGGAGGCGACCGACCAGCTCGGCAGGGTCGCCCGGTTCCGCGAGCAGATCGCCGCGGGCGAGCTCGACCCGGTGCAGGCCGTCACGGGGTACTCGGACATCGTCTCCGCGCTGCTGAAGGTCGACACCGCACTCGTCGCCGGCATCAGCGACGACGCCATCGGCGGCACGCCGAGCGCGCTGCACGACATCGAGGTGGCCAAGGAGGAGGTGTCCCAGACCCAGGCCCTGATCGGGTTCGGGATCACCCGGGGCAGCCTCACCCCGAACGAGGTCAACCAGGTCCGCACCGCCGACGTGCGGCTGACCGACCGGCTCGCCGACTTCCGCGCCGCGGCCGACCAGCGGCAGCGCCAGCTCTACGACGGCACCGTCGTCGGCCCGACCTACGTCACCAGGGACCAGCTCGTCAAGACGGTGCTCGGGGAGCGGGCGGGCGGCGGCGTCGACCCCGACGACATCTCCTCGGCGCTGCGCAGCATCTCCCCGCAGCAGTGGACCGAGGTCTCGAACGTGGTCGCCGGCCGCATGACCGAGGTCAGCAAGCAGCTCGGCGACCAGCTCACGGCGAGTTCGTCGGCGCTGGTCGAGGACGCCAGCAGCGGCGCGGGCCTGCTCGCGGTGCTGCTGTTCGCCGCGCTGGTGCTCACCGCGGCCGTGGTGTTCCTGATCAACCGCCAGCTGCTGCGCTCGCTGCGGACGCTGCGGGCGGGCGCGCTCGACGTCGCCGACCGCCAGCTCCCCGCGGCGGTGCGGAACATCCAGGAAGGCCGCGCGCAGAGCACGAACGTGCAGCCGGTGCCGGTCGACTCCAACGACGAGATCGGCGAGGTGGCGCGCGCGTTCGACGCCGTGCACACCCAGGCGCTGCGGCTCGCCGTCGAGCAGGCCGCGATGCGCACCGGCTACGGCAGCGTGTTCGTCAACCTGTCCCGGCGCAGCCAGAGCCTCGTGCAGCGGCAGCTGCAGATGATCGAGCGGCTCGAACGCGACGAGGAGGACGCGGACCAGCTCGCCACGCTGTTCCAGCTCGACCACCTCGCCACCCGGATGCGCCGCAACAACGAGAACCTGATGGTGCTCTCCGGCGCCGAGCCCGGCCGCCGCTCCGGCCAGCCGGTGACGACCACCGACGTGCTGCGCGCCGCGGTTTCGGAGATCGAGCAGTACCAGCGGGTGGTCGTGCAGCCGCCGCCGCAGGCAAGGGTCGTCGGCTACGCCGCCAGCGACCTGATGCGCCTGATCGCCGAGCTGCTGGACAACGCGACCGCGTTCTCCGCGCCCGGCACGCAGGTCACCGTGGCCAGCCGCTTCACCGACAACGGCGCGCTGTCCATCGACATCCTCGACAAGGGCATCGGCATGAACGAGGCCGAGGTCGCGGAGGCGAACAACCGGCTCACCGAAGCCGCCTCCGTGGATCTCGCCACCTCGCGCCGGATGGGCCTGTTCGTGGTCGGCAGGCTGGCCAGCAGGCACCACATCGGCGTCACCCTGCACGGCGGCAAGGACATCGCCGGGGTCAGGGCCACCGTCACGGTGCCTGCCGACCTCGTCGTCGACGCTCCGGCCTCCCCGAAGGGACCCGTGCCGTCGCAGGGCACGGCCACCGAGGCCCCGCAAGCCGCGCCGGGCACGCTGCCCCGGCGGCAGCGTCCGGTCAACGGGGCCAGCAGGTCGGTCAACGGCACGCCGGGAGTGCCGCCGCCGTCGCAGGGCACACCGCTCGAACACCGGCCGATCGAGCCGACGGGCCCGCCGGAGATCAGGGTCGCGAACGGGCTCGCCGGGCTTTCCCAGCGGCCGCCCTCCGATGTCGAGATCTCGGGCACGGCGCTGTTCAGCCCGATCCCGAGGGACGAGCCGGCGCCGGAGCCCGCGCCGGAGCCGAAGGCACCGGAGAAGCAGGCCCCGCTCTCCGCGGCCGAGGCCGACGCCGCCTTGCCGCGCGGCAAGGAACTGTTCGAGCCCAACGGCACCGCGCTCACCGACTGGTGGAACGCCGCGACGAGCGAGCGCGACCAGCGCGCCGCCGCCGCGCCGCCGCCGCCAGCGCGCCCGGAGACGACGCCGATCTTCGACGAGATGCTCTCCGCGTGGTTCCGCAGCGCGGAGCCGGTCGAGGGCGAAGCCGGTGACCAGGCTCCTCCGGCGGCGGCCGAGCCGGTCGCGGGCGGGCAGACCGGGTGGGACTTCGTCGCCGACGCCAACCGGCGCACGGTCGAGGCGGTCTCCCGCACCGAGCCGACCAGCTTCACCAGCGCCGGGCTGCCCCAGCGCCGCCGCGGCGAGCAACTGCTCCCCGGTGGCGTCCCCGAGAAGCAGGCGGAAACCCCGGCGCCCTCGTCGGATCTGCCGGTGCGCGACCCCGCGAACGTCCGCGGCAGGCTGAGCAGCTTCCAGCAGGGCGTCAACCGCGGCAGGCAGGCCAAGCAGGACGCGCGGGACACCCCGGAGGTGACGGTGTCCCCGGCGTCCCCGGTGTCCCCGGCGCCGACGGTGCCGGTCGAATCGCCGGGCCCGCTGCCGTCCCGCAAGCCTCTCGCGGCGCCGGAACCGCCCGCCGCGCCCGAGCCGCCCGCGACGCAGGTCACACCGCCTGCGACCGCACCACCGGCGCCCGCCGCGCCGGAGCGGAAGGAAGAGCCCGCGGAGGTGACCGCGGCCTGGTCGTTCGAGAGCGACGAGAGCTGGCGTACCGTCCAGGCGGTTTCGCAGACCGTTTCCGGCTCGCTGACGCCCGCGGGGCTCCCGCGGCGGCGGCGGGGCGAGCAGCTGATGCCCGGCAGCGCACCACCGTCGGCACAGCCCGCGAGCCCGCGGCCGGAGCGCGACGCCCATGATGTTCGCGGCCGGTTGAGCAGCTTTCAGCAGGGGATCCGCCGAGGACGGCACCAAGCAGCCCGACCGACCGATGGCAACCAAGAGAAAAGGGAGGGTGAATGACCTCGCCGGATTCGCCGCAGCCTCAACAGAACCAGTTCGGCTGGCTGGTCAACGACTTCGCGGAGCGGGTGCCGGGGGTGGCCCACGCGGTGGTCGTGTCGGCGGACGGCCTGTTGCTGACCGCATCGAACCGCCTCCCGCTCGACCGCGCCGACCAGCTCGCCGCGGTCGCCTCCGGCCTGGTGTCGCTCACCCAGGGCGCGGCGCGGTGCTTCGAAGCGGGCGCGGTCAGCGAGACCGTGGTCGAGATGGAGCTCGGCATCATGGTCCTGATGTCGATCAGCGACGGGTCGTGCCTCGCCGTGCTCGCCGCGCCGAACTGCGACATCGGCCAGGTCGCCTACGAGATGACGATGCTGGTGGACCGGGTCGGCCAGATCCTCACCCCCGAGCTGCGCGCGCAGCTGCAGGGATCGGCGGGCTCCCTCATCGGTGAACCGGTGGGATGACGACGAACCGATGCTCCTGATCACCCGCCGGCCTGAACCCCGAGTGGACCGCTGCCGTGCCGCCGCCGTTTCGGTGCAGCGGTTGCGATCACGCGTCCCGGATAGGACTCTGCTCTGATGAGCACGGGATCCGGGTTCTTCGGTGAGGAGCCGGGCGCGCGCCACTCGCAGCAAGGCGAGCGGCCCCGCGAGGACTCCGACGACGGTACGTTCGCCGACGTCCTCAACGGTTTCACCCTGGATTCAGGTCGTAGCCGACGCAAGCGCAAGAAGGACAAGGACACCCATGCCGAGCCCGTACCCGCTCCACCGCCGGAGACACCAGACGACCGGGGTGAGCCGATGACCCCGCCACCCGCACCCGTCGCCGAGGCCCCGTCGCCCGCGGCTGCGCTGTTCGAGCCCGGCGCGGCACCGTCGGTCATCCGGCCGCGCTATCCCGAGCCCGACCCGGTGAGCCCCGCCGAGGAGACCGCCGTCGTCCGCCCGTACGCGCTGACCGGCGGCAGGACGAAGTCGAACTACGCGCTCGAACTGGAGACGCTGATCTCCGCCAAGGACCGTCTGAACGGCCAGAACGCCGTGGAGACGCCCGAGCAGGTCGAGCACCGCTCGATTCTGGAAGAATGCCGGACGCCGAGGTCGGTGGCCGAGATCGTTTCGGCGCTGCGTGTCCCGCTCGGTGTCGCAAGAGTGCTCATCAGCGACGCGGCCGACGCGGGACTGGTCACCGTGCACAGGACGATATCCGGTGATGACGGTGCCGAGGCGCATCTGATGTTGATGGAAAGGGTTTTGAGTGGACTCCGTCGGCTTTAAGTCACCGCGGTCATCCGCACCGTCGACCATGACCTCGGCCAAGATCGTGGTGGCCGGCGGCTTCGGCGCCGGTAAGACGACCTTCGTCGGATCGGTGTCGGAGATCGTGCCGCTGACCACCGAGGCGATGATGACCGACGCCAGCCGGGGCATCGACAACCTCGAC
This sequence comes from Amycolatopsis minnesotensis, assembly GCF_039529815.1. Taxonomy (NCBI): domain Bacteria; kingdom Bacillati; phylum Actinomycetota; class Actinomycetes; order Pseudonocardiales; family Pseudonocardiaceae; genus Amycolatopsis; species Amycolatopsis minnesotensis. The sequence continues at coordinate 163,739 of NZ_BAAANN010000016.1, forward strand.
TCGACGCCGAACAAGACGACCACCACGGTGGCCATGGACTTCGGCAGGGTGTCGCTCGACTCCGACCTCATCCTGTACCTGTTCGGCACGCCGGGGCAGCAGCGGTTCTGGTTCATGTGGGACGACCTCGTCCGCGGTGCGATCGGCGCGGTCGTCCTCGCCGACACCCGCAGGCTCGCGGACTCGTTCGCGCCGGTCGACTTCTTCGAGGACAGGGGACTGCCCTACATCGTCGGCGTGAACACGTTCGACGGCGTGGTGCACCACGCCGTCGACGACGTTCGAGAGGCGCTGTCGATCGACCCGAGCATCCCGATCGTGCGCTGCGACGCGCGCGACCGCGAGTCGACGAAGCAGACGCTGATCACGCTCGTCGAGTACGCGATGCGCCAGTGGATCGCGGTGCGGGCGGCGAACGCGGCCACCTGAGCGGGTCAGTACTCGTCATGGGGGCGCCACCACGAGGAGGCGGGGTCGTCGCGGCCACGGCCTGACTCCTCCCAGTCCTCCTGCCTGCCCATCGGCGTGAGGTCGAGGTAGCGGAGCGTGGTGTCGAGCTGGTCGCCACCCCGGCCGGTGGTGAAGTAGGTGCGGAACACGCGGTCGCCGTCGCGGAGGAAGACGCTGACCCCGAACCCCGTGCCGACGCCGCAGTCCTCGGTGAAATCCGTGCCGTCGGAGGAGTACCACGGCACGGTCCACCCCATGCGCTTCTTGACGGCTTCGGCTTCGGGGAGCGGCGCCGGGGCGATCACGGCGAGGGTCGTGTCGCGCGCGTGCAGGTGCGCGGGGTGGCCCATGTTGTCGAGCACCAGCGAGCAGCCGGGGCACAGGTGATCCGAGCCGGGGTGCAGCATGAAGTGGTAGACGATCAGCTGCTTCCGGCCCTCGAACACGTCGAGCAGCGCCGCCTTTCCGTGCCTGCCGTCGAACTCGTACTCCTTGTCGAAGGCGACCATCGGCAGGCGCCTGCGTTCGGCGCTGACCGCGTCCATCGCCTTGGTCAGCCGCTTTTCCTTGACCAGCAACGCTTCCCGCGCGGCCTGCCATTCCTCCGGTGTGACGATCGCGGGCAGTGCGGTGGTCATCGGATGCTCCTCGCGAGTAGCGGGCCGATCTTGTCGAACGCTTCCGTCCAGCCGATCCCGTGGTCGTCGCGCTGTGCCGTGGAGCCGAATCCGGTCTGGTGGAAGGTCATTTCCGTCTTGCCGCCGAGATCGGCGAAGGTCAGCGTCACCTGCGACTGGTCGAGCAGCGCCTCCGCCACGTCCCAGACGAAGGTGAAGGCCAGCCGCTCCGGTTCGGCGATTTCGGTGTAGCGGCCGTACATCCCGTGCTCGCCACCGTCCTGGTCGAGCATGGTGGCACGCCAGGCGCCGCCGGGGACCACGTCGAAATCGGCGGTGTCGCCGGTGCAGCCCGCCGGCCCGATCCAGCTCACGAACAGCTCCGGATCGGTCCAGGCCCGGAAGACCAGCTCCCGTGGTGCGTCGAAGATCCTGGTGAGGGTCAGTTCGCGGTCAGTGGTCATCGTGCTCTCCATTCTGTCCTTTTTGGATTTCCCTGAGCCGCCGGTCGAGCCGGTCGAACCCGCTGTCCCAGAAGGCGCGGTACCGCGAAACCCAGTCCGAGACGTCTTCGAGCGGCTCGGCGGTCAACCGGCACGGCCGCCACTGGGCGGAGCGGCCACGGGAGATCAGTCCCGCGCGTTCGAGCACCTTCAGGTGCTTCGACACCGCCTGCAGGCTCACTTCGAACGGTTCGGCGATCTCGTTGACGGTCGCCTCGCCGGTGGCGAGCCGGGCCAGTATGGCGCGCCTGGTGGGGTCAGCCAGCGCGGCGAAGGTCGCGCTGAGCTGGTCCTGCTGGGTGGTCGGCATCGTATTCAACCATCTCGTTAATGAACCGTTGGGTTGAATATAGCTGGCGTGTCAAGCCGGGACGACCTGGCAATCACGCTGGGGTGTGGACTTCGACGTGTCGCGGGGCGGGGGCAGGGGTGGGCAGGGCGATGTTGATGCCCCGAAGGGCGCCTTCGCGGCGTCAGGTTCGCTCAAGGTTCCCTTCGGGGCGAGCGCGCCGGAGTAAGGCGGGTCCGCGAAGGCTGGATCTGCGACACTCGCGCCTCTGGAGGCCCCTTTTCGGGGTGTCGGCGTGGAACGAGGAAAAGTACGGATTGTGAGATCCCGGCACGTGCCCTCAAAGGCGCCTTCGGGGCACCTGACGCCCCAATCCCGCCCTTCGTGGCGCGTGGGCAAGGCGGCGGCCGTGCCCTGAGGGGCGCCTTCGCGGCGTCAGATTCCCTGAAGGTGCCCTTCGGGGAATCGGCACCGCCGCGCGGGGTGACGACACCATCGGGGTGGCGATGAGACCGCGGTCACGTCCGAGCCCGGCTTTCAAATAGTTGGATGTCCGAGTATTTTAGGGCCTATGACCTCCGAACTGCACCGCCCGTCGAACCCGGTCCGGTTCGTGACCGCCTCGTCCCTGTTCGACGGCCACGACGCGGCCATCAACATCATGCGGCGCATCCTGCAGTCGCAGGGTGCCGAGGTGATCCACCTCGGGCACAACCGCTCGGTCGACGAGGTCGTCACGGCCGCGATCTCCGAGGACGTGCAGGGCGTCGCGATCAGTGCCTACCAGGGCGGGCACGTCGAGTACTTCTCGTACCTGGTCGAGCTGCTCGAAGAGCGCGGGGCCGGGCACATCAAGGTGTTCGGCGGCGGCGGTGGCGTCATCGTGCGCGAGGAGATCGACCTGCTGCACTCCCGCGGCGTCGCGCGCATCTTCTCACCGGAGGACGGGTACGAGCTCGGCCTGCCCGGCATGATCAACTCGATGATCAGGGCCTGCGACGTCGATCTCGCCGCGCAGGGGCACGGATCCGTCGAGGGGCTGCTCTCCGGTGACGTCCCGGCGCTGGCGCGCACCATCACCCAGCTCCAGCGCGAGGCGCTGCCGGAGGAGTCGCTGGCCGCGATCAAGGAGGCGGCGGGCGCGCGGACGGTGCCGGTGCTCGGCATCACCGGCACCGGCGGGTCGGGCAAGTCCTCGCTCACCGACGAGCTGGTGCGCCGGTTCCGGCTGGACCAGGAGGACAAGCTGCGGATCGCGGTGCTCGCGGTCGACCCGTCGCGGCGCAAGGGCGGTGGCGCGCTGCTCGGCGACCGGATCCGGATGAACTGCCTCGACGGCTCGCCGGTGTTCTTCCGCTCGCTCGCGACCCGCACCACCAGCGGTGAGATCCCGGTGGGGCTCAACGAATCCGTGCTCGCCTGCAAGGCGGCCGGCTACGACCTCGTGATCGTCGAGACGCCGGGCATCGGCCAGGGCGACGCGGGCATCGTCGACTACGTGGACGACTCGCTGTACGTGATGACGCCGGAGTTCGGCGCCGCGTCGCAGCTGGAGAAGATCGACATGCTCGACTTCGCCGACGTGGTGGCGATCAACAAGTTCGAGCGCCGCGGCGCCGAGGACGCCCGCCGCGACGTGGCGCGGCAGCTCGTGCGCAACCGCGAGGCGTTCGGTTCCGCGCCGGAGGACATGCCGGTCTACGGCACGAGCGCGGCGAAGTTCAACGACGACGGTGTCACCGCGCTGTACCAGCACCTGCGCGACCTGCTCGCCGAGCGGGGGCTGTCGGTGTCGGCGGGCGTGCTGCCCGTGGTGGCGGGCAAGGTGTCCACCGACGCCAGCACCGTCATCCCGGCGACCAGGGTGCGCTACCTGTCCGAGATCGCCGAAGGCGTGCGCGGGTACCACCGGCGCACCGAGGCGCAGGCCACCGCCGTGCGCAAGCGGGAGCACCTCACCGAAGCGAAGGCCGCGCTGGCCGAAGCGGGAGCCGATACCGTCGCGATCGCCGAACTGGTCACGAAGGCCGAGTCCGATGTGGACGTCGAATCGGCCGAGCTGCTGGCGAAGTGGCCGGAACTGGCCGAGTCCTACCGCGCAGAGGAACTCGTCGTCAAGATCCGCGACAAGGAGCTGCACACTCCACTGTGGAGGGAGACCCTCTCGGGGAGCAGGATCCCGCGTGTCTCGCTGCCGCGCTACACCGATCCCGGTGAGCTGCTCTCGTTCCTTCGCAGGGAGCACCTGCCCGGATACTTTCCCTACACCGCAGGGGTTTTCCCGTTCAAGCGGGAGGGAGAGGACCCGGCCCGGATGTTCGCGGGCGAAGGGGACGCGTTCCGCACGAACCGGCGGTTCAAGTACCTCTCGTCCGATTCGGACGCCAAGCGGCTGTCCACCGCGTTCGACTCGGTGACCCTGTACGGGCACGATCCCGCCACCCGTCCCGACATCTACGGCAAGGTCGGCACCTCGGGCGTGTCCATCGCGACGCTCGAGGACATGAAGGCGCTCTACGACGGCTTCGACCTCACCTCGCCGAGCACCTCGGTTTCGATGACGATCAACGGCCCCGCGCCGACGATCCTCGCGTTCTTCCTCAACACCGCGATCGACCAGCGGGTGGCCGCGTTCGAGGCGGAGCACGGGCGACAGCCCGACGAGCAGGAGCACGCGCAGCTGCGTGAGTGGGCGCTGAAGAACGTGCGCGGCACCGTGCAGGCCGACATCCTCAAGGAGGACCAGGGCCAGAACACCTGCATCTTCTCCACCGAGTTCAGCCTGCGCATGATGGGCGACATCCAGGAGTGGTTCATCGCCAACGGGGTGCGGAACTTCTACTCGGTGTCGATCTCGGGCTATCACATCGCCGAGGCGGGGGCGAACCCGATTTCGCAGCTCGCGTTCACCCTCGCCAACGGGTTCACCTACGTCGAGTCCTATCTCGCGCGCGGGATGGACATCGACGACTTCGCGCCGAACCTCTCGTTCTTCTTCTCCAACGGGATGGACGCCGAGTACTCGGTGCTCGGCCGCGTCGCGCGCCGGATCTGGGCGGTCGCGATGCGCGAGCGCTACGGTGCGAACGAGCGGTCGCAGAAGCTCAAGTACCACGTGCAGACCTCGGGGCGCTCGCTGCACGCGCAGGAGATGAGCTTCAACGACATCCGCACCACGCTGCAGGCGCTGTGCGCGCTCTACGACAACGCGAACTCGTTGCACACCAACGCCTTCGACGAGGCGATCACCACGCCTTCGGAGTCGTCGGTCCGGCGGGCGATGGCGATCCAGATGATCATCAACAAGGAGTGGGGCCTGTCGAAGAACGAGAACCCGTTGCAGGGTTCGTTCATCATCGACGAGCTGACCGACCTGGTCGAGGAGGCCGTGCTCACCGAGTTCGACCGGATCTCCGAACGCGGCGGCGTGCTCGGCGCGATGGAGACCGGTTACCAGCGCGGGAAGATCCAGGACGAGTCCATCCTGTACGAGCGGCTCAAGCACGACGGCTCGCTGCCGATCGTCGGCGTCAACACGTTCCGCAACCCGCGTGAAGGCGAGGACGAGGTCGAGGTCGAGCTGGCGAGGGCGACCGAGGACGAGAAGAAGTCGCAGCTCGACCGGCTGGAGGACTTCCAGCAACGCAACCGCGACGACGCGCAGCGCGCGCTGCTGGCCCTGCGCGAGGCGGCGACGCGTGGCGAGAACCTGTTCGGCACGCTGATGGACGCGGCGCGCGTGTGCTCGCTCGGCCAGATCACTGAGGCATTCTTCGAGGTCGGCGGCCAGTACCGCCGCAACGTCTGAGGGCGCTGCCCGGGTTCAGGTCTCTGAAGGTCACCGTGCTGATGTGTGCGCGCCGGTTCCGGTGAGGTGGGTGGCGGAAGCGCGGAGCCGCACGGGGCTTGGTCCCCGAAGGGCGCCTTCGGGGAGTCTGACGCCGTGATCTCGCCCCTCGTGGCGTGGGGTGTGGTGATTGTCGGTGCCCTGAAGGGGCCCTTCGGGGCGTTGGATTCCCTCAAGGGCGCCTTCAGGGCATGCGGTCTGGGGTGGAGCGGGCTCGCGAAGGGTGTGTTCGTGATATCTGTGCCTGTGGAGGCTTTTTCGGGGCGCGAGCGTGGGAACGGGGAGAGGTGGGAGTCGCGGATTCCCGGCCCGTGCCCTGAAGGGCGCCTTCGGGGAATCTGACGCCGCTAACTCGCCCTTCGCGGCGGGGAGTTCGCCGAGTCTGGTGCCCTGACCCGTAAATGAGCAGATTTGCCGGGTACAGCAAGATCGCCCCTTCAGCGGAGGTGCGCGTCCCTATTTTCACCTCTGGCAGGACGTCCCCGCCACGGGACACAGATCACTGAAGGGGCCCTTCGGGGCATCTGATTCCCTCAGGGGCGCCTTCGGGGCATGCGGGACCCCGATGGGGCAGGGTGAATCCGCACGAGGGCGGAGTTCGCGGCCGTAGCTGCCCTGACGGTGCCCTTCGGGGGCAGTGCGGGCCAGGACATGCGCGGACCGCCCACCCGGCCAGCGCCGCGGTCGTGGCCTTCGTGCGGCCCGTCTTCCCGGCCTGGCCGCCGCCGGTGCGTCTGCCAGCACCCATCTCCACTGAAGGGAGCCGTTACGGGCACGAGCGTCCTCAAGGCTCCCTTCAGTGGCAGGGAAATCAGTTCCGGGTGGCGGTGAGGTGCCAGACGGGGAGCAGGACCCGGTTGTCCTCGTCGGTGTTCAGCGCGGTGATCGCGGGCAGGTCGGCGTCCGGTGTCATGGTGCCGACCAGCCGCGCCGCCGTTTCCGGTGTCATGGACGACGTGTACTCGGCCCGTTCGAGCCGGGTGATGGTCCAGCCTTCGGCGAAGGTGTCCCGCAGTTCCTTCTCGGTGAGCTGCGCCGGGACGGGGAGGCTGTCGGGCAGTGAGTCGGAGAAGCAGAACATCTGCAGCCGCGCGCCCGGTTTCGCGGCGCGGTGGACCGCGGCCGCGTAGCCGGGGCGGTCTTCCGCGCTGAGGCAGTGGAAGAGCGCGCTGTCGACCACGGTGTCGAACCGGTTCTCGAACCCGTCGAGCCTGGTCGCGTCGCCGACGGCGAAGTCGACGGCCTGCCCGGCGGTTTCGGCGCGCTGCCGTGCGGTGGCGAGCGCGGTTTCGGAGCCGTCGACGCCGGTGACCCGGTGGCCGCGCGAGGCGAGGAAGATCGCGTTGTTGCCCAGCCCGCAGCCGATGTCGAGGATGTCCCCGCCGACCCCGCCCGCCGCTTCGAGCGCGACCAGCAGCGGCTGCGGTTCCCCGATGTCCCACGGCATCGTCTCGCCGATCTCGGTGTTGCCCTGGTAAATCTCCTCGAAGTCGAAGTCCTCGAGGGCACTGGAACCCGTGGAGCCCGAATTGGTCATGATTCTCCTCCTCGTGCTATTTCAACGCCTGATGAGTTCCAGCATCCTGATGATCGGGACGCCTGTCAACCGTCCGGGAATGCTCGCTCACTCTTCGAGGTTGCCACGAGTATGAGAATCGGGTTGTCCACCTTCGTGACCGACTACGGCATCCGTCCCGCGACGCTCGGGAAAGCACTGGAGGAGCGCGGTTTCGACGCGCTGTTCATCGCGGAGCACTCGCACATCCCGGCGAGCAGGCTCAGCGCGTACCCCGGCGGGGGAGACCTGCCGAAGCCCTACTACCACGCCGTGGACCCGTTCGTGGCGCTCGGCGCGGCGGCCGCGGTGACTTCGACGCTGCGCCTCGGCACCGGGATCACCCTGCTCGTCCAGCGCGACGTGCTGCACACCGCGAACGAGGTGGCCACGCTCGACCTGATCTCGGACGGCAGGGTCGACTTCGGCGTCGGCGTCGGGTGGAACCGCGAGGAGATGGAGAACCACGGCACCGACCCGAAGACGCGGGGCAAGCTGATCGACGAGCAGCTCGACGTGCTCAAGGCGGTCTGGACCCAGGAGCGGGCGGAGTTCCACGGCGAGCTGATCGACTTCGACCCGATCTTCGCGTGGCCGAAGCCGGTGCAGGACCCGCATCCGCCGATCTACGTCGGCGGGAACAGCATCGCCGCGGTGAAGCACGCGGCGGGGCACGCCGACGCCTGGCTGCCCAACGGTGCCGCCGACGCCCACGGGGTCAAGGCGCAGCTCGCGTTGCGGGACGAGCACCTCGGCAGCGGCGGCACGGTCCTGCCGATCACCGTCGACGCGAGCAACCTCGAGGTGCTCGACGCCTACGCCGAGGCGGGGATCCCCCGGATCGCGCTGCTCGGCACCCCGGCGCCCGAGGCCGACACCCTGCGCGCGCTCGACGGCTACGCCGATCTCGTGGCGCGCTACCGGGACTGAGTCACCAGAAGTTCACCCGATCCGGGAATGCGCGGTCGCGGGGACGGTGTTCGACTGTCGTATGGACTTCGGCATCTCCACTTTCGTGACCGATGAAGGCATCCGGCCGGCCCCGCTGGGCAAGGCGCTGGAAGAGCGGGGTTTCGACTCGCTCTTCCTCGCCGAGCACTCGCACATCCCGGTCAGCCGCCGGACCCCGTATCCCGGCGGTGGCGAGCTGCCCAGGGTCTACTACCGCACGCTCGACCCGTTCGTCACGCTGACCGCGGTCGCGGGCGCGACCGAGAAGCTGCTGCTGGGCACCGGGATCGCCCTGCTCATCCAGCGCGATCTCTTCCACACGGCCAAGGAGGTCGCGAGCCTCGACCTGCTTTCGGGCGGGCGGGTCGCGTTCGGCGTCGGCGTCGGGTGGAACCGCGAGGAGATGGAGAACCACGGCACCGACCCGAAAACGCGGGGCAGGCTGATCGACGAGCAGATCGAGGCGTTGAAGGCGCTCTGGACCCAGGAAGAGGCGGAGTTCCACGGGAAGTTCGTCGATTTCGACCCGGTGTTCTCCTGGCCGAAGCCGGTGCAGGCCCCGCATCCGCCGATCTACGTCGGCGGGCACAGCCCGGCCGCGTTGAAGCGGCTCGTCGAGCACGCCGACGCCTGGCTCCCGATCGGGGTCACGCCGCCGGAGGAGATCACGCGCGTGCGGTCGTGGCTCGCCGAACAGGGCCGCGAGAACGTGCCGGTCACCATCTTCGGTGCCGACGCGGACGCGGCTACGCTCGACGGGTACGCCGAGGCGGGCGTCGACAGGGTGACGTTCCTGCTGCCGACAGCGCCCGAAGCGGAGACGCTCACCACGCTCGACGAGCTGGCCGCGACGGCCGACGCCCACCGCTGAGCGGGGGTAGGTTCTATGACGACGAAGATCAGCAGGCAAGAAGGGTTGATGCGCTCGTGAGCGACGTTCAGATCGGCATGGCGGCGGCCTTGGAGCAGTTCTCGCCGAGGGAATCCATCGAACTCGCCGCGCTGGCCGAACAGCACGGCTTCTCCGGGCAGATGGCCGCGGACCACTTCCAGCCCTGGGTCCCGCAACAGGGTGAGGCCTCGTTCGTCTGGAGCGTGCTCGCCTCGCTCGCGGAGAACACCACCGGCGATCTCGGCCCCGGCGTGACCTGCCCGTCGTTCCGGCTGCACCCCGCGATGGTGGCGCAGGCCGCGGCGACGCTGGAGGCCACCTACCCCGGCCGCACCTGGCTGGGCATCGGGTCCGGCGAGGCGCTCAACGAGCACATCATCGGCGGGTACTGGCCGGAGGCGCCCGAGCGCGTGCGCCGCATGTTCGAGGCGCTTGAGATCATCAACAAGCTGTTCACCGGCAAGGACGTCAAGCACAGCGGCGAGTTCTTCAAGCTGCACACCACGCGGCTGTGGACGCTGCCGGACGCGCCGCCGCCGATCTACATCGCCTCGGCCGGCCCGTACACCTCGCGCAAGACCGGGGAGCTGGCCGACGGGCTGATCACGCCCGGCGCGTCGCTCGAGAAGCTCTCGGGGATCCTCGACAACTTCTCGCAGGGCGCCAAGAAGGCGGGCAAGGACCCGGACAGCATGCCGAAGCTGCTGCAGGTGCACCTGTCCTGGGCCGAGACCGACGAGCAGGCGTGGGCGAACGCGCTCGACCAGTGGCCCAACGGCGGCATGAAGTTCCCGAAGGCCGACATCCGCTCGCCGTTCGACTTCGCGCAGATGGCCAAGCTGGTGCGCAAGGAGGACTTCGACGGCCGCATGGTCGTCTCCTCGGACCCCGATGTGCACCGCGCGGCGCTGCAGAAGTTCGTCGACGCCGGGTTCACGCGCATCTACGTGCACAACGTGGGGCGCAACCAGAAGGAGTGGATCGAGACCTTCGGCCGCGAGGTGCTCCCGAAGCTCAAGGCCTGACGCAAGCAGCCCTGGCCGCCCGCCTGCGAGGGTGGGAGATGTCCTGAAGGTGCCCTTGAGGGAATCTGATGCCGTGAAGGGCACCTTCAGGGCATCAGCATCGCCATGCCGCGCGCCGCGAGGGGCGGGGTTGGGGCGTTGGATGCCCCGAAGGCGCCCTTGGGGGCAGGAGCTGGGATTTCGCGGCTGGCGGCTCTTTCTCGTTTCCGTGCTGGTGCTTCGAAGGGGTCTCCGGGGCGTGCATGTCGCGGATGTGGCCGTCGTGGGGCCTGCTCTGTTCCGGGCCGCATGCCCTGAAGGTGCCCTTGAGGGAATCTGACGTCGTGAAGGGCACCTTCAGGGCATGGGCGTCGCCATGCCGCGCGCAGTGAAGGGCGAGATTGGGGCGTCAGATGCCCCGAAGGTCACCTTCGGGGACTCAGCGGCGCAGGTCGGCCAGGAAGGCTCGCCATCCGGCTGGGGTCGGCGTGAGGTGACCCGCCTCGGGGGCTTTCGAGTCGCGGACGGCGGGGGTGGTCGCGCAGATCGCCATCTCGACGCAGTCCGCCTGGCCACTTGTGTCGCTATACGAACTCTTTCGCCAGGTCAGCCCGGTGAGGTCGGGGGTGGGCATGAGGGGGCGGCCTCCGCTCGATCGTAGGCGCCTGCCAGGTCGGCAAGCCATGCCCGCGATTCTTCCTCATCGAGTGCCGCGTGGTCGAGTTTGCTCAGGATGGTTCGGTAAGCCACGATGTCGCTGGGCTTCTCCACGAAGATGCCAACGCCCTGTCCTTCGGTGTACCCGACGGACGGGTGCTTCTCGTAGTCCATCAATCGAAGTGTGTTCAGGGCGCTGAACGGACCAGCCGAGTCGGGAACTACCCGTAGCGTGCAATGCTTCTGCGAGCCAGTGAGCATGAGGTACAAGATTTGCTCATTCATGATGCTCGCGGTGCCGATGGTGGTCCGCAGCGCATTTTCCTGGATGAAGAACGTGCACTGCGGAGGCTTGGCGCGGTGCAGCAACCCTTGCCTTGCCAGCCGTGCCTGGACTCGTACTTCCCTGACCTCCGCTGACACGGATGAGAACAGCGAGAGCAGCTCGCGTATGTAGCTTTCCGACTGAAGCAGTCCCGGTACCACCCGTGGTTCGTAGCAGTCGATCGTGTGGGCCAAGCTTTCCTGCACGATCAACGAACGAAGCTCCTGCCGTAGTTCAGGGCCGTTCGGAAGGGTGAGGCTGGAGTCATCGGGCTCGCTGGCAAGCTGGACGAGCCATTCGTAGTCCGCCTTCTTCACCGGGCCACAGCCGCCGAGGTAGGTTGCGACATCGAATGGGGTGGGTGGGCGAGAACCGCTTTCGATGAACGAGATGGTCGCGTGCGACCACCCCAGTTTCCGGCTCAGTTCGCGCGAGGTCATGTGCCTCGCTTCACGTTGCGCGCGAAGTCCCGCACCGACTTCGCGCGCCCGTACGGTATGCGGCCGCAGCTCCGGCTTTCTGCCCATGTGGACACGCTAGAGCGAGGAAGCCCTTGCGGGCAGAGGAATCCGCGTGGTTCACCGCAAAGAACGCAGCTGGTTCAGATCCGAACCAGACGTCATTTGTCCAGCAGCAAATGCACTGACAGTTCGAGGCGGTTGGCTACGTCGGCGGCGGAAGCCCGGCGCGTCACCCAGGCCACCAGGTTCGCCATCCACACGTCGGCGATGAGGTGGAAGATGTCGCGATCGTGCTCGTTCGGCTCGTCGATGCCCATCGCCTTGGCGAACATGGCTTCCATGTACGCGCCGACCTGTTCGACCTCGGCGGCCGCAGTGGTGTCGGCGAACATGAAGGCCCGCACCATCGCTTCGGTGAGGTGCGGGTCGCGCTGCATCATCCTGGTGTTGCGGCCGAGCACGAAGATGAGCCGCTCGACGGGGGTGTCGCCGGGGATGGCGCCGCGCTCGATCTTGTCCTGCGCGCGCTCGAACTCCCTGGCCAGTCCCGAGACCAGCAGGTGGATCTTGGACGGGAAGTACCGGTACAGCGTGCCGAGCGCGACGTCCGCGCGTTCGGCGACCGCGCGCATCTGCACCGCGTCGTAGCCGCCTTTCGCGGCCAGTGCGAGCGTCGCGTCGATGATGCGGCGGCGGCGGTCGCGTTGCGCGGCCGAGCCCAGCTCGTCACCGCCGATCGCGCTCATGCCGGTGCCACCGCGCGCCTTGGGCTGCGCGGCCGTCCTCGGCTTGGCGGCCATCGGGCCCTCCCAGGGTGATTCGTAACTTGTTCCAGTTTGTCAGGTTAGCGTACCCAACGCCCGTGCGCGTTCAACTCGCGCGCACTTGCCGAGAAAACTGAAACACGTTCTAATGATCGTGGCGGCGAGCGTCAGGAGGTCAACCGGTGCCGATAGCGATCACCGAAGAGCAGGCCGCGCTGGCCGTGACCATCAGGTCGTGGGCGGCGGAAAAGGATGCGGACTTCGCGGGGCTGGCCAAGCTCGGGCTGTTCGCGGCGGCGCTGCCGGAGTCGGTCGGCGGCGCGGGCGGCGATGTGACAGATCTCGCGTCCGGGCTCGAAGAGGTGGCCGCCGCGCTCGTGCCCGGCCCGGTGTTCGGCACCGCGCTGGCCGGGCTGGCACTGGCCGCGGACCACGCCGCACCGGTCGCGGCGGAGCTGCTGCCGGGGCTCGTCGCGGGCTCGGCGTCGGCCGCGGTCGCGTGGGAGGCTCCCGTCCCCGGCGACTGGCCCGTGCTCTCCGGCCGCATCGGGCCGGTGTTCGATGCCGACGACGACACCTGGCTGATCCTGTCCTCGGCCGCGGGCGGGTGGTTCGCGCTGCCGCCGGGGACTCCTGGCGTCACGGTCACCCCCGTCGAGTCGTTCGATCCGTCTCGGTCGTGCGCCTTCCTCGACTTCGACCGGGTCGCCGTCCCGGAGGCGGCCCTGCTGGACCCCGGCGACGGGACGATCGCCGATCTCGCCGCGACCGTCGCCTCGGCCGAAGCCGCCGGGATCGCCGCGTGGTGCCTGCGGACCGCGAGCGACTACGCGAAGGTCCGCGAGCAGTTCGGCCGTCCGATCGGGACGTTCCAGGCGGTCAAGCACCTGTGCGCGGACATGCTGTGCCGCGCCGAAGCGACAGCGGCGCTGGCCTGGGACGCGGCGCGCGCCGCGGCAGGCGGCTCGCCGTCGCAGCGGTCGTGCGCGGCTTCGGCCGCGCTGGCCGTCGCGCTCGACGCGGCCGTAGACAACGCGAAGGACTGCATCCAGGTGCTCGGCGGGATCGGGTTCACCTGGGAGCACGGCGCGCACTTCCGGCTGCGGCGCGCGATCTCGCTGCGGCAGGTGTTCGGCGGTGGCGCGCGATGGCGGGAAAGGACCGCGCGGCTCGCCCTCGACGGCACGCGCCGCGAGATCGCGCTCGACGTCGGCACGGACGAATCCGTGGCGGCCGACGTCGCCGAGATCGCGGCGGTTTCCGGTGCGGCGCAACGGATCCGGCTCGCCGAAACCGGCTACCTCACCCCGCACTGGCCGAAGCCGTACGGGCTCGACGCTTCGCCGTCGCGGCAGCTCGTGATCGACGCCGAGCTGGCGAAGGCAGGGGTGGAGCGGCCCGATCTGGTGATCGGCGGCTGGGCGGCGCCGACGATACTGGCGCACGGAACCGAGGCGCAGCGGGAAAAATTCGTTGGGCCGACGTTGCGCGGCGAGATCGTGTGGTGCCAGCTCTTCAGCGAGCCGGAGGCGGGTTCCGACCTCGCGTCCCTGCGGACCGCCGCGGCCAAGGTGCCGGGGGGCTGGCGCCTTCGCGGCCAGAAGGTCTGGACCTCGCTGGCGCACGAGGCGCACTGGGCGATCTGCCTCGCGCGGACCGACGCGAGCGTCCCGAAGCACCGCGGCATCACCTACTTCCTCGTCGACATGACGGCGGACGGACTCAAAATCCGTCCGCTACGGGAAATCACCGGTGACGAGATGTTCAACGAGGTCTTCCTCGACGACGTGTTCGTCCCGGACGACCACGTCGTCGGCGAGCCGGGCGACGGCTGGCGCCTCGCGCGCACCACGCTCGCGAACGAACGCGTCGCGATGAGCAGGGGATCGTCGCTCGGTGACGACGTCGAAACGCTCCTGGGCGGCGTGCGCGACCCGGACGACGGCACGCTGGAACGGCTGGGCGCACTGGTCGCCGACGGCTTCACCGGCGCGCTCCTCGACGTGCGCGCGATACTGCGCAGATTGGACGGACACGGTGCCGAAGCCGAGTCGAGCGTGCGGAAGCTGCTCGGGGTGCGGCACCGGCAGGAAGTCGCCGAGTTCGCCTTGGACCTGCTGGGCCGCACGGGTTCGGTCGTGACCGACGAGACCGCGAAGGCGCAGCACGAGTTCCTGCTGACCCGCTGCCTGAGCATCGCGGGCGGCACCACCCAGATCCTGCGCTCGGTCGCCGCCGAGCGCCTGCTCGGCCTGCCCCGGAAGTAGCGGGCCGCACGGCGGCGATTCACCGGATTCGTTCGCGAACCCGTCCACCGGTCGCGGAAAAAAATCGGCCCCGGCTGTGGCGGGGGAAACACAGCCGGGGCCGATCGGACACGACGTCGATCGACGAGGGGGAGCGATCGTCGTCGCGTGGCAAGGGGATTACCGCGGGATGAACAGCGGTGTGGTGTGCGCTCCGTTTCCCGTCGGTACTTCGTGACACTCGATACGTCGTGACAGAGATTCTGTCGATTCCCCGGTGCCACCACAAGTGTTGATTCGTAGAGAATTCGCGAATTTTTCAACCCTTGACATAACGCAGATGTGTCCATTCGAGGAAGCGCTGCACCCCACGCACCACATGTGCGCTGCGGATGGACGGGAACACGTCGAACGCGTGTTGCGCGCCGGGAATCTCCGCGTAGGCGACTGGGTTCCGCGAAACCCCGCGCAGCCGTTCGACGAACCTGCGCGCTTCCCGCACCGGGACGAGCGAGTCGTGCTCGCCGTGCACCACGAAGAACGGCGGGGCCTCGTCGGTGATGCGGTCCAGCGGCGAGGTCGTGACGTAGTCGTCGAGGAACTCCACCGGGTCCTTGCCGACGATGCGCCTGGCGAGCAGCGTCTTCATCCTCGCGGCGCTCGCCCGTGAACCGCTCGTGGCGGCGAAGTCGTAGACGCCGTAGTGCGGCGCGCAGGCTTGGACGGTGGTGTCGGCCTCGGTGAAGCCGGGCTGCAGGCGCGCGTCGTTCGGGGTGAGCGCGAGCAACGAGGAAATGTGCCCGCCCGCCGAGCCGCCGGTGACCGCCACGAACGACGGGTCGCCGCCGTAGGCGTGGATGTTCTCCTTGATCCACGCGACGGCCCGCTTCGCCCCGACCACGTGGTCCGGCCACTGCGCGGCGGGGGAGAGCGGGTAGTTGATCGCCACGCACACCCAGCCGCGCTCGGCCATGCGCAGCATCAGCGGGATGCCCTGCTGGTCCTTGTTGCCGATCATCCAGGCGCCGCCGTGCACCTGGAGCAGCACCGGCCGCCCTTCACCGCCCTCGCGCGGGCGGTAGACGTCGAGGAGGAAGCGCTTGCCACCGGGGGCGTAGGCGATGTCCCGTTCGCGGCGCACCGCGGGGTTGCGCATGCGGAACGGCCACACGAGCTGCGGCCACGGGGTCGCGAGATCGGCCGTCGGCGGCGGGGTGCCGAGCTCGTCGGCGTAGTGCTCGCCGAGCGCCTCCCGCAGCGCGCCCTCGACCGCGTCGCGGGCCCGCTGGGACGTGGTCACGAGCGTGGCCAGCCCGGCGGCCGACAGCGCGCCGAGCGCCACGCCGAGCTTGTCCCCGCGGGTGCGGGCCCCGTGCCTGGCGAGGTGCACCGCGGTGTCGAGCGCGGTCAGCCCGATGAGCTGCGGCGCCAGTTCGGCGGTGAGCCAGCCCGCCGCGAACGCCGGTACGGCGGCACGGGCGCCGCGCACGGGCCGGATCGCGTTGGCGGTGAGACCGAGCTGGAGGACCCTGCGGGCGAGGAAACCGGACGTCATTACTCGATAGTAGGTTGCCGTGCTGCCCGATGCCGAGTCCCGATTTGCGCGGGAGGCCACACATATAGGACAACGCGCCCTCATCGGTGGAAGCGGCCGGTGGCCTCGCTTAGGCTGATCGCCATGCAACGCCTGAGCGGCCTGGACGCGAGTTTCCTGTACCTGGAGACCTCCGCGCAGGTGCTGCACGTCTGCGGGCTGGCGACGCTCGACGGCTCGACGGTCCCCGGCGGCTACAGCTTCCGCGCGTTCGAAGAACGGCTCCGCGACCGCGTCGCGCTGATCCCGGCGTTCCGGCGCAAGCTGCACAACTCGGCGTGGAACCTCACGCACCCGGTGTGGGTCGAGGACGACGAGTTCGATCTCGATCACCACCTGCACCGCATCGCCGTGCCCGGCCCCGGCGACAGCCACGAGCTGGCTGCGCTGTGCGCGCACCTGGCGGGCCGGCCGCTGGACCGGAACCGCCCGCTGTGGGAGATGTACGTCATCGAGGACGTCCGTACCGGTGGCGACGACACGGTGGCGATCTTCATCAAGATGCACCACGCGAGCGTCGACGGTGTGGGCGGTGCGAACCTGATCGCCTACCTCGCCGGGGTGGAGCCCGACGCGCCGCCGCCGGACCCCGGCGAGGGCGCGCGCCACAACCCGGCGGAACCGGACCGGTTCGCGCTGCTGCGCACGAGCGTCACGTCGCTGGTGAAACGCCCGGCGCAGGCGGTGAAGCTGCTGCCGGAACTGGCCGCGATGGCACCGCGCTGGATCGGCAGGGCGTTGCGGGGCAAGGGCATGCCGGTGCCGTTCACCGCGCCGAGGACCCTGCTCAACGGCACCATCACCGGGCATCGCAGCGTCGCCTACGCGCAGCTCGACCTCGCCGAGGTCAAGGACCTCAAGAACGCCTTCGGCGTCACCGTGAACGACATCGTGCTCGCGATCGTCGCCGGCGCGCTGCGCCGCTTCCTCGACGACCGTGACGACCTGCCGGGCGACCCGCTGGTCGCCACCGTGCCGGTGTCGGTGCACGAGCGGTCCGAGCGCGAGCACGGCAGCAACAAGGTCTCGGCGTTCTTCGCCTCGCTGCCGACGCATCTCGCCGACCCGGCGGCCAGGGTGTTCGCGCTCGCGGAGAACAACCGGCTCTCGAAGGACCACCACCACAGCATCGACGCGGACATGCTGCAGGACTGGGCCCAGTTCGCCGGGCCTGCCGTGTTCGGCCTCGCGATCCGCGCCTACTCGGCGTTGCGGCTGGCGGAACGGCATCCGCCCGCGCACAACCTGGTGGTGTCCAACGTGCCCGGCCCGCCGATGCCGCTGTACCTGCTCGGCGCGCGCATCACCGGGCTCTACCCGCTCGGCCCGGTGTTCCACGGCGCGGGGCTCAACATCACCGTGCTGTCCAACGCGGGCAAGGTGGACTTCGGCCTGCTCGGCGCCCGCGAGCTGGTGCCGGACCTGTGGCCGCTGGCCGACGCGATCGGCGCGGCGCTGAAAGAGCTGAAAGCGGCCGCGCCGGGCGGGGACCCGGGTTAAACCCGGCCCATGACCGAGCCGCAGGCCGCGAGGAAGGCGGGCACGAACAGGTCCGCGCTCAGCACGCACGCGGCGTGCCCCGCCGGGATCTCGTAGCTCGCCGTCCCGGCGATCCGGTCCGCGATCCAGCGCTGGTGCGACGGCGCGATGAACTGGTCCCTGCTGGTGATCACCATCGACGTCGGGAGCCGCAGTTCGTGCAGCCAGCCCGTCGAGTCGAACCGCCCGATCTCCTCCAGCGCGGACGCGATCGCCCACGGGCTGGTGGACCGGAACTCCGCGAGCGCCCACCGGTGGTCCTCCAGCCGCGCGTGCGGGGTGGCGGGGCCGACCGAGCCGATGCGCGCGCGATCGCGCAGGACGTGCATGGTGCGGCCGAACAGGTCCAGTGCCACTCGCTGGCGGATGCCGCGCCGGAAGTTCGCGCCGGTCGAGCACAGCACCATGCCGCGCACCCGTTCCGGGTACTGGTGCGCGACGTGCTGCGACACCATCCCGCCCATCGAGTACCCGGCGACGAAGAACTCGCCGATGCCGAGCGCGTCGGCGACCGCGATGACGTCGCCGGTGCAGTCGTCGAGGCGGAAGTCGTGCGAGCGGATGCCCTGGCCGTGCCAGCGCTGGTCGAAGACCACCACGCGGTGCCGCTCGGCCAGCTTGGCCACCACCGGGTACCAGGTGAGCATGCCGGTGCAGGCCACCGAGTGCAGCAGGATCACCGCGGGCGCGTCGCGCGGGCCCACGTCGACCACGGCCGTCCGGCCGCGACCGGGCAGTGCCAGCGGCTCGGGGTCGGGCAGGCCCGCGGTCGGCGGCACGGTGACGACGCGGCGTGTGGCACGCCAGCCCGCCGCGCTGAGATCGAGCGACACCGTTCTCCTTACCCAGTCCGGGGGTTGCCGCGGCCCACCTTCATCGGCTAAGACTGTTCAATACTAGAACACGTTTCAGTCTTTGTCGCGTCGGCGGCCGTGAGGAGCGAAGATGGACTTCACCCTCGACGAGACCCAGCGCGAGATCGCCGATCTCGCGACCGGGATCCTGCGCAAGGAACTCGACCACGAGCGTACGTGGCACGACGCCGGGTACGACACCCGAACCTGGCGCGCGCTGGCCGACGCCGGGCTGTTTTCCCTTGCCCTGCCAGCGGATCTGGGCGGTGACGGGCTCGGCGTGACCGAGATCTCGGTGCTGCTGGCCGAAATCGGCCGCGCGGCCGCGCCGGTGCCCGCGCTGGCCGCGCTCGCGTACGGCGTGCTTCCGCTCGACGCGCTGGGCTCGCCCCGGCAGCGGGCCGCGTTCCTGCCCGGCGTGGCGGCGGGGGAGACCCTGCTCACCGCTGCGCTGCACGAGCCGTCGGCCCCGCTGACGCTGAAACCCCGCACGCGCGCCGAAAGCGACGGTGGAACGTGGCGGCTGACCGGGACGAAGATCGGCGTGCCGTTCGCCGCAGCCGCCGAACGGATCCTGGTGCCCGCCTCGACCCCGACCGGGACCGCGGTGTTCCTCGTCGACCCTGCCGCCGAAGGGATGGCACTGACCCCGGCGCCGTCGTCGAGCGGGCTGCCGGAAAGTTCGATCCACCTCGACGGCGTTCGAGTGTCCGATGAGGACGCACTGGACGACCACGCACCGGGCGAAGCGCTCGCCACCGTGCGGCGCTTCGCGCTCGCCGGAGTCGTGTCCCTCGCCGACGGTGTGCTGGCGGGCGCGCTCGACCTCACCAGCGCGCACGTCGGCACCCGGCACCAGTTCGGCCGCCCGCTCGCCGCGTTCCAGGCGGTCGCGCAGCAGGTCGCGGACGTCTACATCATTTCGCGAACCTTGCAGCTCGCGGCGCGGTCCTCGGCGTGGCGGCTCGGGTCCGGATTGGACGCCGACGGCGATCTCGGCGTAGCGGCGTACTGGCTCGCGCACGAGGCGCCCGCCGCGCTCGGCACCTGCCACCACCTGCACGGCGGTCTCGGCGTCGATGTCACCTACCCGTTGCACCGCTACTACTCGCTGACGAAGGACCTGGTGCGCGCCGTCGGCGGCAGCGCATCGACCGAATCTGGAGTGGCCTCATGCACCTCGAACTGACTGCGGCGCAACGGGATCTACGCGCCGAGCTTCGCGACTACTTCGCGACGCTGGTGAAGCCGGAGGAACGGCGCGCGATGCGCGTTGAGCGGCACGGCGGGGTCTTCCGTGAGATCGTGCGCCGCATGGGCCGCGACGGCTGGCTCGGGGTGGGCTGGCCGCGCGAGTACGGCGGCCGGGGTTTCGGGGAGATCGAACAGCACCTGTTCGCCGACGAGGCCGCGCGCGCGGACGTGCAGCTTCCGTCGGTGACCCTGCAGACCGTCGGCCCGACGCTGCAGGCGTTCGGCACGGACGAGCAGAAGAAGCGGTTCCTGCCGAAGATCCTCGCCGGCGAGGTGCACTTCGCCATCGGGTACACCGAGCCCGACGCGGGGACCGACCTGGCGTCGCTGCGGACCACGGCCGTCCGCGATGGCGACGAGTACGTGGTCAACGGGCAGAAGATCTTCACCACCGGCGGGCACGACGCCGACTTCATCTGGCTGGCGGTGCGCACGGATCCGGCCGCGCCGAAGCACAAGGGCATCTCGATCCTGATCGCCGACACGAGCGACCCCGGGTATTCGTGGACGCCGATCATCACCTGCGACGGCGCCCACCACGTCAACGCGACGTACTACAGCGACGTGCGCGTGCCGAGGGAAATGCTGGTGGGTAAGGAAAACGAGGGCTGGCGGCTGATCACGACGCAGCTCAACCACGAGCGCGTGATGCTCGGTCCTGCCGGGCGGATCGGCGGCACCGCCGACCGGGTGCGCGCGTGGGCGTCGGCACGGTCCACTCCGGACGGGACCCCGCTGCTGGAGCTGCCGGACGTCCGCGCGGTGCTCGCCGAGGCGGCCGCCGTCACGAGGATCAACGAACTGCTCAACTGGCAGGTCGCCGCCGCGTCCTCGTCGTCGCCGGTCGAGGTGGCCGACGCTTCGGCGACGAAGGTCTTCGGCTCGGAGCGGCTGCCGAAGGTGAGCAGGCTGCTGGAAGAGGTCGTCGGCAGGCACGGCGACCCCGCGGACGAGGAGACGGCGGAGCTGATGGACTGGCTCGACAACGTAGCCAAGCGGAACCTGGTGCTGACCTTCGGCGGCGGGGTCAACGAAATCCAGCGCGAGCTGATCGCGAGCGCCGGGCTGGGACTGCCGAGGGTGCCGCGATGAGCATTCTCGACGAGGCACGCCGGATCAAGGAAGCGGGCCCCTCTTCACCTCGGCTCGGTCGCGACCCGGTGAACCAGGCGATGGTGCACAACTGGGTCGAGGCGATCGGCGACCGAAACCCGGTCTACACCGACCAGGAGTTCGCCGCCGGAACCGTCCATTCCGGACTCGTCGCCCCGCCCGCGATGGCGCAGGTGTGGACGATGAACGGGTTGCACGGCGAGCGCGCCGACGACGATCCGCTCGGCGCGATGATGGCGGCGCTCGACAAGGCTGGCTTCACCTCGGTGGTGGCGACCGACTCCGAGCAGACCTACCACCGCTACCTCCGCGAGGGCGAGCGGGTGGCCGCGACGACCACTTTGGACAGTGTGGTCGGGCCGAAGACCACCGCGCTCGGCGAAGGCTGGTTCGTCACCACGACGACGACGTGGGCCGTGGACGGCGAGCCGGTGGCCGAGATGGTGTTCCGGGTGCTGAAGTTCCGGCCGCCGGGAGTGGATGAGCCACCGGAGCGGTCCGCGGTGGACGATCGCATCATCGAAGCGGGCGAGCTGGCCGCCGGTGTCCTGCGCCCGGTGGTGTCGAAGGACACCGAGTTCTTCTGGGCGGGCACCAGGGCGGGCGAGCTGAGGATTCAGCGGTGGGGTGACAAGCTGCGCCATCCGCCTGGCCCGATGCCGCCGGACGGTGATCTGGCCGCGACGCCGGACTACGTCGTGGCGAGCGGTCTCGGCACGGTCTACAGCTACGTCGTGCACCACCACCCGAAGGTGCCCGGCAAGCGGCTGCCGTTCGTGGTCGCGCTCGTGGAGCTGGAAGAAGGCGTGCGCGTGCTGGGCGAGCTGATCGACGCCGCGCCCGAAGACGTCCACATCGGACTCGCCGTCGACTCGGTCTTCCTCCGCGTCGACGACGAGCTGACCTTGCCCGCGTGGCGGGTGCGGGGAGGTGCCTGAAATGGACGTGGGCCGGACGCTGCCGGAGCTGCGGATCGAGGTGACACCGACCGTCATCGTCAGCACCGCGGTCGCCACCAGGGACTTCCAGGACGTGCACCACGACCGGGACGCCGCGGTGGCGCGCGGATCGAAGGACATCTTCCTCAACATCCTCACCGACACCGGGTTCGTGCAGCGGTTCGTGAGCGAGTGGGCGGGACCCGAGGCGCTGGTGCGCTCGATCAAGATCCGGCTCGGGGTGCCGTGCTACGCCTACGACACGCTGACCCTGTCCGGGCGGGTGGCCGAGGCCGGCGGAAGGGATCTCGTGATCGCGGTGACCGGGACGAACTCGCTCGGCGAGCATCTCAAGGGGACGGTCGAAGTGACGTTGCCGGAGGTGGTCTCGTGAAGACCGCGATAGCAGGGATCGGCGCGACCGAGTTCTCCAAGGATTCCGGTCGCAGCGAACTGCGGCTGGCCTGCGAATCGGTGCGCGCCGCACTCACCGACGCCGGGCTCCGGCCGTCCGATGTGGATGGTCTGGTGTCGTTCACGATGGACGGCACCAGCGAGATCTCCCTCGCCCGCGAGCTGGGCATGGGGGAGCTGACCTTCTTCAGCCGGATCCACTACGGCGGCGGCGCGGCGGCCGCGACGGTGCAGCAGGCGGCGCTCGCGGTCGCGACCGGGGCGGCCGAGGTCGTGGTGTGCTACCGCGCGTTCAACGAGCGGTCCGGCCAGCGCTTCGGCCAGGTGTCCTCGGCCGCCGCGCAGCAGGTCAATTCGTCCGGTGTGGACAACAGCTTCCACTACCCGATGGGGATCGCGACTCCCGCGGCCACGGTGGCGATGCTGGCGCGGCGCTACCTCCACGAGTACGGCGCGACGAGCGAGGACTTCGGCCGGATCGCCGTGCTCGACCGCAAGCACGCCGCGACGAACCCGAACGCCTGGTTCCACGGCAGGCCGATCACCCTCGCCGAGCACCAGGCGTCGCGATGGGTCGCCGAACCGTTGCACCTGCTGGACTGCTGCCAGGAGAGCGACGGTGGCGTGGCGCTGGTGGTGACGAGCCTCGAACGGGCGCGTGACCTGCCGAACCCGCCCGCCGTGGTGGCCGCGGCGGCGCAGGGCAGCGGGACCGACCAGTACGTGATGACGAGCTACTACCGCGACGACCTCGCCGCCCTGCCGGAAATGGGCGTGGTCGCGCGGCAGCTCTGGGCCGGTGCCGGTATCGGTCCGTCCGATGTGGACGTCGCCGTGCTCTACGACCACTTCACCCCGTACGTGCTGATCCAGCTCGAGGAACTCGGGTTCTGCGGTCGCGGTGAGGCGAAGGACTTCATCGCGGGCGGCACGCTCGAACTCGACGGCGCGCTGCCGCTGAACCCGCACGGCGGCCAGCTCGGCGAGGCCTACATCCACGGTATGAACGGGATCGCCGAGGGGGTGCGGCAGGTGCGGGGCACCGCGGCCAACCAGGTCGACGGCGTGGAGCACGTGCTCGTCACCGCCGGAACCGGAGTGCCGACCAGCGGCCTGGTCCTCGCCGGCACTTCTGGCTGAGTGCTGGCCCGCATGCCCTGAAGGATGCTCCTGTAGAGGTCAAAGCGAGGTGCCCTGAAGGCGCCCTTGAGGGAATCTGATGCCGCGAAGGGCACCTTCAGGGCATCAGCATCACCGTGCCGCCCGCCGCGAGGGGCGAGATCGCGGCGTCAGATTCCCTCAAGGCGCCCTTCACAGCATGCACTGGGACTTCGCCGTTCACGTCTCATTCTCATCCCCGCGCTGGCGCCCCAAAAAAGGGCCTTCATAGGCGTGAATGCCACGGAAGCGGCCTCCACGGACCCGCTCTGCTCCGGGCGCATGCCCCGAAGGGGCCCTTGAGGGAATGTGATGCCGCGAAGGACACCTTCAGGGCATCAGCGCCGCCGTGCCGCCCGCCGCGAGGGGCGAGATCGCGGCGTCAGATTCCCCGAAGGCGCCCTTCACGGACCCAGCCCCCGGGCGGCTCCCCGGGCGGCTCCACGCCCCCGCCACCCACCTCACCGGAATCGACGCGCACACATCATCGCTGTGACCTTCGGCGACTCCGGCGCCGGGACCTCGCCCCCGTGCTCGCTGAAGTGTCCATTGTGGGCGCCAACGGCGCGCGTCCGAAGGGGCGCGATTCCCCTGACGGCCACCATGGCGGCGTCCAGTGCCGTCATGGTGGTGACGCCCCCCGGAACACCGGGCATGAAGGGGCTGGCGGGCGCGGCCGTCGGCTGGCACCGTGGAGCGCACCTCGGGGGAAGCCAGGAGAAAGTGGTGCCGTGCACGGATCGGAGCCGGTGGCGTGGGCGTTGACGCTCGGGTTCGCGCTGCTCGTGCTGCCGTGCGCGCACCGGCTCGCGAAGCTGGACCATCGCGACTCCGCCCGCACCGGTGATCTCGCGGAGCTGCTGATGACCGTCGCCATGGTGGCGATGGTTTCGCCGGTCGGCGGGCCGATCCCGGTCGCGGGCTGGCAGGCGGTGCTCGGCCTCGCCGCGTGCTGGTTCGCGCTCGTCTGGTGGCGCGGCCGCCGCGACGCCGAGGTCCGCGCCTGCCACGGCGGGCACCACGCGGTCACCGCCGCGGTGATGTGCTACATGGTCACGGCCATGCCGCACACCGGACACGGGAGCGGGCCGCCGGGTTCGCTCGCGCTGCCCGCCGTCGCGATCGCGGCCGGTGCCTACTTCGCGGTGGACGCGGCGTGGTCGGCCGTGCGCGCCGTCCACGAGCGGCCGGTTTCGAGGACGGCGTGCCGCGGCCTGATGGGTGCGGGCATGGCCTACCTGCTGTTCGTTTCCCTGTGACTCACCGGTTCGCCGGGAGGTAGCGCGGCCGTCTGCCGGAACCAGGTAGCCCTCCCACCGGTCGCCGCTGGGCACTTCCAGCACGGCGTCGAGTTCGAAGCCGATCGCCGCGAGCCGGAACGGGACCGCGTCGAACACGGCCGCCCCCACCGCGGCGAACCAGGTGTCGAGCGATTCGCGCCAGGTCAGCGACCGGGCGCCGCCACCGGGGCCGAACGGGAAACCGCCGATCCGCCGGTCCGTTCTGGCCAGCGCGCCGAGCGGCAGCGAGAGGTCGAGGCAGTCCGTGCCGTCGTCGTAGCGGGTCGCGTACACCGAGCACACCACCCGCGCCCCGCCGGGAAGCCGGACGGTGCCGCACAGCTGCCCGTGTTCGCCGAGTGCCGCGACGGTGCACGCCACGGCGCGTCCATCGCGGGTCACCGAGCCCTCGATGCGGGCGGCGTGCCGGAGCGCGTCGACGGCGGCTTGGAGGCGATCGTCGTCGGCCTCGCCGAGATCGATCGCCAGCTCGTAGTAGCCACCTGCCCAGTTCTTCTCGTTGTCGAGCACGGCGGCGGCTTCGGTCATGGCGTGGGGCACGGTGCCGATTATGGCGCTCTAAGCTCCGTACCCGTGCATGCTCGACGAACCCAGGCGGCGCAGACGGCCGACGGCCCGGTGCGGAACGGAATCCCGGAGCACGGGCGGATGCCGCGCTACTACGCGGTGAAGGTGGCGCTGCTCGACGTCATCGCCGAACT
The DNA here is from genome assembly GCF_039529815.1 of Amycolatopsis minnesotensis. Classification (NCBI taxonomy): domain Bacteria; kingdom Bacillati; phylum Actinomycetota; class Actinomycetes; order Pseudonocardiales; family Pseudonocardiaceae; genus Amycolatopsis; species Amycolatopsis minnesotensis. The sequence goes on from NZ_BAAANN010000016.1 coordinate 189,166, forward strand.
CGGTGACGACGCGGCACTGCCCGCCGAACGCGAGCTGTGCGAACGGTTCGACGTTTCGCGCGCGACGCTGCGACAGGCCGTCGGCGAGCTGGTGCTCGACGGGCGGCTGCGGCGCCGCCAGGGCAGCGGTACGTTCGTCGCGGGGCCGAAGCTCGTGCAGCCGCTCGCGCTGGTCAGTTACACCGAGGGCCTGCGGCGGCAGGGCATCGAGCCGGGCCGGTCGCTGATCACCCTCGAACGGATCGCCGCGAACGCCGGGCTGGCGAGCGAACTCCAGATCACCACCGGTGACGAGGTCGTGCATCTCGAACGGGTGCTGCTGGCGGATGCCGAACGGGTCGGGCTCGAATCCACCTACCTGGTCGCCGCGCGGTTCCCGACCCTGCTCGACGTGTTCGACCCGGAGGAATCGCTCTACGCGTGCCTGCGCGATCAGCTCGGCGTGGTGTTCGCGGGCGCCGACGAACGGGTGGAAACCGTGCTGGCGAGCCCGCGGGAAGCACTGCTCATCGGCACCAATCCGGCGCTGCCGATGCTGCTGATGCACCGGGTGTCCTGGGACGCCGGAGGGCGGCCGTTCGAACGCGTGCGCTCGTTGTTCCGGGGCGACCGGCTCAGCTTCAGCGCCCGGCTCACGCCCGAGCATTAGATAACAGAACGGTAACTCATCCAGTCCAATATTCGGGGCTGTTTAACCCTCCGTTACCACGACGGCCAGTGTCCGTTCGCTCGGTCGGGCGACCGTTCTCCTCGTGCGAATACTCGTGGTCGGCGGCGGCGTGCTCGGCACGCTGCACGCCTGGGAAGCGGTCCAGCGGGGCCATGAAGTCGTCCAGATCGAACGCGAGACCGAGGCGCGCGGCGCGTCGGTCCGCAACTTCGGCCTGGTCTGGGTCGGCGGGCGGGCGGGCGGCGTGGAACTCGCCACCGCGGTCAGGGCGCGCGGCCTGTGGGAGCGGATCGGCGGGCGGGTGCCGGATCTCGGCTTCCGCGCCAACGGCTCGCTCACCGTGGTGCGCACCGAGGCCGAACTGGCCGTCGCGCGCGAGGTCGCGAACGGTGCCGAGGCCGCGGATCGCGGTTTCAAGCTGCTCGACGCCGCCGAGACCCGTGCGCTGAACCCCGCGCTGCGCGGCGGCTTCCTCGGCGCGCTGTGGTGCGATCGCGACGGCGCCGTCGAGCCGAGGACGGCCCAGCCCGCGCTGCGTGCCGCGCTCGCCGCGACCGGCCGGTACACCTGGCTGCCCGGCCGCGAAGTCCGCGATCTCGTGAGCGGCGGCGTTCGCGACGACCGCGGCGAGCGCCACGGCGCGGACGTCGTGCTGCTGTGCACCGGCGCGTGGCTCGGCGGGCTCGTCCGCGAAGTCGCCGGGGAGATCCCGGTGCGCCGGGTCCGGCTGCAGATGGCGCAGACCGAGCCGCTCGGCGAGCGGCTCACCACCTCCGTCGCCGACGCCGACTCCTTCCGCTACTACCCGGCCTACCGCGGCCCGTCGCTGGACGCGCTCGCCGCAGCGCAGCCGCAGCCGCCGGTCGCCGCCGGAGCCGCCATGCAGCTCCTGATGGTCCAGCGCCTCGACGGCTCGCTGACGATCGGCGACACCCACGAGTACGCGCAGCCGTTCGGCTTCGACGTGACCGAAGATCCGTACCGGCACCTCGACGAGGTCGCGGGCGCGCTGCTCGGCAGGCCGCTGCCGCGGATCACCCGCCGGTGGGCCGGGGTCTACGCACAGGCGACCGATCCTTCGAAGATCGTGCACCGCGCGGAGATCGCCGAGCGCACCTGGCTCATCACCGGTCCCGGCGGGCGCGGCATGACGTGCTCGCCCGCGATCGCCGAAGACACCGCACAGGAAGCAGGATTCTGATGACAGCGAACTTCGAAGTGGCCGTGTTCGACATGGCGGGCACCACCGTCGCCGACGACGGGCTCGTGATCCGCGCGTTCACCGCGGCCATCGCCGCCGCCGGAGTGTCCGAAAAGGACTCCCGTTTCCCGGCGATGCTGGACTACGTAGTGGAAACCATGGGGCAGTCGAAGATCACCGTCTTTCGCGCGCTGCTCGACGGCGACGAAGGGCGCGCCGAGACCGCGAACGCGGAGTTCCAGCGAACCTACGCGAAGCTCGTCGCCGACGGCCAGTGCGAGCCCGTGCCCGGAGCCGAGGACGCCATCCGCGCGCTGCGCGCCCGCGGGGTCAAGGTCGCGCTCACCACGGGGTTCGCTCCCGAGACGCAGCAGGCGATCCTGACCGCGCTCGGCTGGCACGAGCTCGCCGATCTCACGCTCGCGCCAGGCGACGGCGTTCGCGGCAGGCCGATGCCCGATCTCGTGCTCGCCTCGGCGCTGCGCCTCGGTGCCACCGACGTCCGCAAGGTCGCGGTGGCTGGTGACACCGTGTCCGATGTGGTCACCGGGCTCAGCGCGGGCGCTTCCCTCGTGGCCGGGGTGCTCACCGGTGCCGGCCAGCGCGCGGACCTCACCGCGGCCGGTGCCACCCACGTCCTCGGCTCCGTGGCCGAACTTCCCGACCTGCTCGCCTGAAGGAGCGCACACCATGAAGAACACCTTGCGCGCGATCACCGTCGCGCTCACCGGGCTGCTGGGCCTTTCGCTGGCCGCGTGCGGCGGCACCGCGGGCGGCGGCCAGGATGGCAGGACTGTCACGGTGTACACGGTGGACGGTCTCGAAGACTGGTACGCCAAGCGGTTCGAAGAGTTCAAAGCACAGACCGGGATCACCGTGCAAGCGGTCACCGCGGGCTCCGGCGAGGTCGCATCCCGCGTGGAGAAGGAGAAGTCGAACACCAAGGCCGATCTGCTGGTGACGCTGCCCCCGTTCATCCAGCGCGCGGCATCGCAGGGCCTGCTCGCCCCGTCGGCACCGTCCGGAGTGGACAAGGTGCCCGCTGGCGCGCGCGACCCGCAGGGCCGGTACGCCGCGGTCATCACGAACTACCTCGACTTCGTCTACAACCCGAAGCAGGCGACGCCGCCACCGAAGACCTGGGACGACCTGCTCGACCCCCGGTTCAAGGGAAAGATCCAGTACTCGACGCCGGGTGAGGCCGGTGACGGCACCGCGGTGCTGCTCCAGCTCCAGCACGTGCTCGGCGACCAGGGCGCGCTGGACTACCTGAAGCGGCTGGAGGCGAACAACGCCGGCCCGTCCTCCTCCACCGGCAAGCTGCAGCCGAAGGTCGCCAAGGGGGAGATCCTGGTGGCCAACGGTGATCTCCAGATGAACCTCGCCGAGATCGACAAGAGCGGCGGGTTCGACGTGTTCTTCCCCGCCGACGCCACCGGAAAGCGCTCGACCTTCGCACTGCCGTACTACGCGGGCCTGGTCGCGAACGCGCCGCATGCCGACAACGCGAAGAAGCTGCTCGACTTCCTGTTCTCCCCCGAGGTGCAGGGCAAGGCCGTCGAAACCTACGGCATGCCAGCGCGCGGCGACGTGACGCCATCGGGTCCGCGGGCGGAGAAGTTCGCCGCCGCGCTCAAGGGCGTCGACATCTGGCAGCCGGACTGGGACGCGGTGCTCGGCAGGCTGGACGCCGACCTCGCCGCCTACAAGAAGGCCGTCGGCCGGTGACCCCCGCCGTCGAGTTCAGGGGCGTTTCGGTCCATTTCGGACAGACCTGTGCGCTGTCCCCGCTCGACCTGACCGTGGCGCGCGGCGAGACGCTGGCCGTGCTCGGCCCGTCCGGCTCCGGGAAGTCGACCGCGCTGAAGGCGCTCGCCGGGTTCGTCCGGCCCAGCGCGGGCCGGGTGCTGCTCGGCGGCGAGGACGTCACCGACCTGCCGCCGCACCGGCGCGGGCTCGGGGTGGTCGTGCAGAGCTACGCGCTGTTCCCGCACCTGCGGGTCGACGGCAATGTCGCGTTCGGACTCAAGTCGCGGAAGGCGCCCAGGGCCGAGGTGACCTCCCGCGTCGCGGAGGTGCTCGACATGGTCGGCATGGGAGCCTACGCGAAGCGGTACCCGCGTGAGCTTTCCGGCGGCCAGCAGCAGCGGGTGGCGATCGCGCGGGCGCTCGCGATCCGGCCGGAGGTCCTGCTGCTCGACGAGCCGCTGTCCGCTCTGGACGCCGCGCTGCGCGAGGACATGGTCGCCGAACTGCTGCGGCTTCGCGCCGAACTGCCGGACACCACACTGGTCTACGTCACGCACGACCAGGGCGAGGCGCTCGCGCTCGCGGACCGGATCGCGGTCATGCGCGACTCCCGGCTGGTCGAGGCCGGGCCGTGCGAGCGGCTGTACCACCGACCGTCGGAGGAGTTCACGGCCAGCTTCCTCGGCGCGTCGAACCTGATCCCGGTCGAGGTGATCGGCGCCGACGGGCCGAAGCGGGTGACCGTCCGGCTCGGTGACCGCGAACTGAGCGCCGAGCCGACCGGCGCGCTCGCCGACGGCGCCAAGGTCGCACTCGGCGTCCGCCCGCACCGGGTCGGCGTCCGCGCCGCGTCCGGCGGCGGCACGGTGCCCGCGCGGCTGACCGGTGTGCAGTGGCGGGGGAGCGGTTTCCGGCTCGACCTGGAACTGACCGTCGACGGCATGCCGCCGAGCGCGGTGCGCGCGGAGGTGCCGACCGTCGACGGGCTGCCCGGTGTCGGCGAGCCGGTCGGAGTGTCCATTCCGGACGGATGCCCGCTGGTGGCGGTACGGGCATGAGCGACGCTTGCGAGCGAATCGAGGGTGTCATGCGCCAAAAGGAATCAGACACTGTCTCGCGGAGCGAGGCCAACGCATGAGCGACGCTTGCGAGCGAATCGAGGGTGTCATGCGCCAAAAGGAATCAGACACTGTCTCGCGGAGCGAGGCCAACGCATGACCGGTCTCGCGCTGAGCGTGGCCGCACCGCCGCGTGCGCGGAATCCCCGGCGCGCCCGCGCGGCGCTGCCGTGGCTGCTGCCGCCGCTCGTCGTGCTGCTCGGCTTCTTCTGCTACCCGCTCGCGCTGGTGATCCGGCAGTCGTTCGTCTCCGACGACGGCGAGATCGGGTTTTCGGTGTGGAGCCAGGTTCTTTCCTCGCCCGAGTTCCTCGACGCCGCGTGGCGGACGGTCGCGATCGCGCTCGGCGCCACCGTCGGCTGCGTCCTGCTGGGTACGTTCCTCGCACTGGTGATCGCGTTCGTCCCGTTCCCCGGCGCGCGGGCGCTTTCCCGCCTTGTCGACACCGTGCTGGCGTTCCCGTCGTTCCTGATCGCGCTCGCGTTCACGTTCCTCTACGGCAGCGCCGGCCTGGTCGGCGGCGGGTTCCTGTACTCGCACTGGGGTGTGCTGCTCGCCGAGATCACGTTCTACACGCCGTTCGTCATGCGGCCGGCGCTGGCCGCGTTCGGGCAGGTCTCACCCGATCAGCTCGCCGTCGCCGCGAGTCTCGGCGCGCGCCCGTGGCGGGTGCTGCGCCAGGTGGTTTTCCCGGAAGCGCTGCCGTCGCTGGCCTCGGGCGCCTGCCTGACGATGCTGCTCGCGATGAACGAGTTCGGGATCGTGCTGTTCATCGGCGCGAAGGACGTGATCACGTTGCCGATGCTGGTCTACACCAAGGGGATCGTGACCTTCGACTACCCGGCCGCGTGCGCGATCGCGGTGGTCAACGTGCTGCTGTCGCTCGCGTTGTACGGGACCTACCGGTGGGCGGTCGCCAAAGCGGTGAAGGGAGGCGGCCGTGCTGTTGTGGACGCGGCGTAGCAAGGTTCTGCTGTGGACGGTGTTCGCGGTCCTGTTCGCGGGCATCGTGCTGGCGCCGCTGGTGATGATCGTGCTCGCGTCGCTGGCGGACGGGTGGAGCGGCGTGCTGCCGGATTCGCTCACGGTGGCGCACTACGCGGAAGGTCTGTCCGGCGAGACGTTCGCGAGTCTTTCGGTGAGCGTGCAGACCGGCGTGATCGCGTCGGCGGCCGCGCTGGTGCTCGGCACCTGGGCCGCGCTCGCCGCCGAATCCGCGCCACGTGGCGTCCGCCGGTTCGCCGACACGGTGTTCCACCTGCCGATCGCGGTGCCGTCGGTGGTACTGGGACTCGCGTTGCTGGTCGCGTTCAGCAAACCGCCACTGCTGCTCAACGGAACCCGCTGGATCGTCCTGGTAGGACACCTGATGATCCTGCTGCCGTTCTCCTACAGCACGGTGTCCGCCGCGGTGTCCAGAATGGACCCTTCGCTGGCGCAGGCGGCGGCGAGCCTCGGCGCGGGCCCGGCACGGGTGCTGTTCCGCGTGCGGCTCCCGGTGCTGCTGCCGTCGATGTCGGCGTCGGCGAGCCTGGCGCTGGCGATGTCGATGGGTGAGCTCGGCGCGACGATGATGCTGTTCCCGCCGGACTGGCGGACCCTGCCCGCGAGCGTGTTCGCGCTGACCGACCGGGGACAGGTGTTCCTCGCCTCGGCGAGCACCGTGCTGTTGTTGCTGGTGACGCTGCTGGGGGTGCTCGCGCTCGGCCTGGTGCGGGGGCGCGCGGCACATCGGTGAAGATCGGCGTGCAACCCGATCGCGGGCCCGCTCCGTCTTCACGGGCATGAGGTACACAGCGAAGTTGGCCGGTGCGGGACTCGTCCTGATCGCGGGGGCGGCCTGCGCCAGCCCGGAAGCAGCCAGCCCACCGCCCGCCTCGGGTCCCGTAGCCAGCCAGCCTGGTACGACGATCCCCGAACAACCGCCGGTGCAGAAGCCGTCGCCGAAACCGGGTGCGCAGCCGCCGCCCTCCAAGGTAGGCAAGCCGGTGCCGCCGCAGCAGCTCGACGCGAACGCGCTGCCCGCGGGGTTCCCGCGCGACGTCGCCGTCGGCCCGGACGGCAAGACCGTGATCGTCCGCGCCGAGGAAGGCGGCTGCGGGCACGCCACCGTCGAACCCAAGGAGCAGACCCCGCAGCGCGTGGTGCTGAACCTGGTGGAGACCACGGCGCAGACGCACAAGATGTGCACCATGGACATCCGCTACCCGGTGGTCAGCACCCAGCTGGCCGACCAGCTCGGCGACCGCAAGCTGGTGCTGACGAGCGAGCACCGGAAGCAGTAGCTACTCTCCAGTAATGAGCAAGCGCCAGATCTCGATCACCAGAACGATCGCGACCACGCCGGAGAAGATCTTCGAACTGCTGGCCGATCCGGCCCAGCACCCGCTGATCGACGGCTCCGGCACGGTGCGGGCCGCCCGCGACGGCGGCCCGCACCGTCTCGCGCTGGGTGCGAAGTTCGGCATGGACATGAAAATGGGCGCGCCGTACAAGATCCAGAACACCGTCGTCGAGTTCGAAGAGAACCGCCTCATCGCCTGGCGCCACTTCAACGGCCACCGCTGGCGCTGGGCGCTCGAACCCTCGGGCGACGGCGGCACCGAGGTGACCGAGACCTTCGACTGGTCCACCGCCCGCTTCCCGTTCCTGATCGACATCAGCTTCTTCCCGAAGAAGAACAAGCAGGGCATCGAACGGTCGCTGGAGCGGCTGGACCGGATGTTCCCCGCCTGACGCGGATGATTCCGTGAAGTTGGTGTCAGTGGTCGTCGGCGATGGCGGGCTGCTGGCGGCGGGTTGCTCATGTGGCGGGCTGCTGGCGGCGCGGTCGAATGCCCCTGAAGGCCACCTTGACGGCGCTCAGTGCCCTGAAGGATGCTCCTATAGAGGCCGAGGTGAGGTCCGCTGCGCATGCCCTGAAGGTGCCCTTGAGGGAATCTGACGCCGCGAAGGTCACCTTCAGGGC